>DNXT01000077.1:0-937 GCA_003505795.1 Lysobacteraceae bacterium
CTCGGCGCGAGCCGGCGCAGCGCGGCCGAGGCGCTGTCGGCGGCCACCACCGGCCTGATCGGCGAACTGGGCATGGGCGGCGGCCAGTTCCTGATCCAGATCCAGCCGCAGGAGACCCTGCGCCCGGATCCCAACGGCGCCGAGCGGGTCGAGTTCCTGGTCGCGGCCAATGCCGGCCAGCCGCCGCGCCCGCTGCGCAAGGTCGCCTCCGGCGGCGAGCTGTCGCGGGTATCGCTGGCGATCGAGGTGGCGGCGCTGGGCCTGGACGCGGTCCCGACCATGGTGTTCGACGAAGTGGACTCGGGCATCGGCGGCGCGGTCGCCGACATCGTCGGGCAGAAGCTGCGCGCCCTCGGCGAGCAGCGCCAGGTGCTGTGCGTCACCCACCTGCCGCAGGTCGCGGCCAAGGGGCATACCCACTACCGGGTCAGCAAGGCGCCGGTGGACGGCATGACCCAGAGCGCGGTCGAGCGGCTCGACGCCCAGGCCCGCCAGGAAGAACTGGCGCGGATGCTCGGCGGCGTGGAGGTCAGCAAGGAAGCCCGCGCCGCCGCGCGCAAGCTGCTGCAGGACGCTTGAAGCCGGGAATAGGGAATAGGAAAAGGCGGGCCGGCCGTGCCTGATTTTCCTATTCCCGACTCCCTGCCCTTCAGCGCCCGCGCTTCTTGCGCACGTACAGCACCAGCGAGTGTTCCTCCAGCTCGTAGCCGTGCTGGGCGGCGATCTGGCGCTGCAGCGCCTCGATCTCCTCGCTCTCGAATTCAATGATCTTGCCGGTGTCCACGTCGACCATGTGGTCGTGGTGGCCGCCGCGGTCGAGCTCGTACACCGCCTGGCCGCCCTCGAAGTTGTGCTTGAGCACCAGCCCCGCCGCCTCGAACTGGGTCAGCACCCGGTAGACGGTGGCCAGGCCGATCTCGTCGCCATGGTCCAGCAG
>DNXT01000077.1:1114-3046 GCA_003505795.1 Lysobacteraceae bacterium
CTCGTCGCCATGGTCCAGCAGCTGGCGGTAGATGTCTTCGGCGCTCAGGTGGTGCTGCGCGCTCTTCTGCTCAAGCAGCTCGAGGATGCGCATCCGCGGGTGCGTGACCTTCAGGCCGACTTTGCGCAGATCGTGGGATTCCATGGCTTCTCCATTCATTGGCGATTTAGCGCCAGCTGCCTGGGATGGGTTGCGGCGGCCGCCGGGAGTGTATCATCGCGGTGATTTTCACTCTGTACCTTCCCTGATGCGCAATCTCCTGCTGGTCGCCGCTGTCGCCCTCTCCACCGCCGGCTGCGGCATCATCTACAAGCAGCCCATCTACCAGGGCAACCTGATCAAGCAGGGCGCCGTCGAACAGTTGCAGGCCGGCCAGAGCAAGCAGCAGGTCAGCGCGCTGCTCGGCACGCCGTCGATCCCGGATCCGTTCCACGCCCAGCGCTGGGACTACACCTCCACGCAGCGCACCGACCGCCTGGCGCGCACCGAGATCAAGAACCTCACGGTGTACTTCGAGAACGACCAGGTGGTCCGCTGGGAAGGCGACTATTTCACCGACCAGGACGAGAAGCTGGCCAAGGCCGCGCCGCGGCAGTTCGGCCGCAACCTGGCCAGGGACAAGAAGAAGGAGCGCGGCCGCTGAGCCACGCCCCGCTCAGGGAGCACGGGCGCGCCGTCGCCGCGCCTCCTTGGGATCGGCCAGCAACGGCCGCAGCAGTTCCACGCGGTCGCCGTCGCGCAGGGCCTGCTCGGGCCTGACCAGGATTCCGTGCACCGCCAGCGCCCGGCTCTCGGCCCCGGCGTCCAGCGCCGCTGCGGCGACCGCATCGGCGACGCAGGCGCCTTCGGCCAGTTCCAGCACCCTGGAAACGAAGCGCTCCGGCCAGGCCATGACCACTTCCACGCGCATCGCCGCTATTCCGCCTCGCGGTCGGCGACGCGCACGAAATCGTTGACCATGCGGTCGGCCAGCCCCTGGAAGCCCAGCGCCAGCGCCGGGCCGAGCAGGCGCGAGGTCGGCTCGAAATCGAGGGTCAGGCTGACCTTGCAGGCGTTTGCGTCGAGCGCCTGGAATTCCCAGCGCCCCTCCAGCCGCTTGAACGGGCCGTCGCGCAGCTGCATGTCGATGCGGTGCGGCCGCTCCAGCCGGTTCTCGGTGGTGAACCAGGTCCGGAACGAGCCCAGCCCCAGGTCCAGCCGGGCCACCACGCGCCGGTCGCCCTGCTCGATCAGCTCGGCCTTGTCGCACCAGGCGAACCGGCGCGGATAGGCGGGAATATCGTTGACCAGGTCGAACATGCGCGCGGCACTATGTTCGACCAGGGCGCTGCGGCGGATGGTAGGCATTCGTTGCGATTGAGAAAGACGGATCGTTCGGCGGGCCCGAATCGGAGACAATAGCGGGATGAGCAAGCAACCTGCCAAGGATAAAGCAAACGGCGCGACGGCCAACAAGACCATCGCCCTCAACAAGCGCGCGCGCCACGAATACCACATCGAGGAGCGCTTCGAGGCGGGCATGGCCCTGCAGGGCTGGGAGATCAAGGCGATCCGCGCCGGCCGTGCCAACATCATCGACGGCTACGCCCACATCCGCGGCGGCGAGCTGTTCCTGGTCGGCGCGCAGATCACGCCGTTGATCCAGGCCTCCACCCACGTCGTCGCCGAGGACCGGCGCACCCGCAAGCTGCTGCTGCACCGGCGCGAGATCGACAAGCTGATCGGCCGGGTCGAGCGCGACGGCTACACCATCGTGCCCACCGCGCTGTACTGGAGCAAGAACAAGGTCAAGCTGGAGATCGCGCTGGCCAAGGGCAAGCAGGCGCACGACAAGCGCGATGCCGCCAAGGACCGCGACTGGCAGCGCGACAAGCAGCGCATCATGCGCCGCCACAACCGCGACGCCTGAGGAGCCGGGATTCGGGATTCGGG
>DNXT01000240.1:0-213 GCA_003505795.1 Lysobacteraceae bacterium
CAGCAGGCGCCATTCGTGCTGCCACCAGTCCTGCGCCTTCAGTTCCATCGGCACCGGCGGCGGCGGCTCGAACTTGACCAGCTTGCGCTCGAGGTTGCGCGGCGCGAACACCACCGCGGCCACGAAGAAGGCGCCGTAGAACAGCCACGACACCGGCTTGACCCAGAACGAGCGGTTGAAGCGGCGCCGGTAGGCGATGCCCAGCACCAGCAG
>DNXT01000240.1:370-2555 GCA_003505795.1 Lysobacteraceae bacterium
GGCGATGCCCAGCACCAGCAGCCAGAAGATCCCGAACAACATGCCGCCGACCACGTCGCTGAGCCAGTGCGCGCCCAGGTACAGGCGCGCGAACCCGATCAGCGACACCACCGCGCCGCACACCAGGTACGGCCATACGCGGCTGCGGCCGGGCAGCTCGCGCGCGATCAGCACCGCGAAGAAGCCGAAGCTGATCGTGGCCATCGTCACCGCCACCGACGGGAAGCCGAAGCCGCTGCTCGCCGCCGGCGGGCGCACCACGTGCACGGTGGCGCCGAGCAGCTTGGTCAGCGCCAGCCCGAACGCCAGCGCGGCCAGCCAGTGCAGGACCGACATCCAGCGCCGGCGCCAGGCCAGGTAGCCCATCGCCGCGGCGATCGCCGGGCCCAGCACCTGCCAGTCGCCGAGCGAGGCCAGCGCGGCCATCGGGTAGTCGGCCAGCGGATTGCGCAGCGCCAGCATCAGGTCGTGGACCGCCAGGTCGACGCGCAGCGGCTCGCCGTGCGCGAGCACGACCATCAGCAGCACGAACCAGCCCCAGCCCAGCAGCAACAGCATCAGCGCCATCATCGCCAGCGGCACCGACTCGCGCCGGCGCGGGTCGAGCACGCTGACCGACCAGGTGCCCAGCACCGGGTGCCGGTGCGACCAGTCGATCAGGCGCGCCAGCAGCGAGTCCAGGTGCATGGCCGACCAGCGGTAGCCGTACAGCACGATCGCCCAGACCAGTCCGAGCACCGCGACCAGCAGCGCCACCACCACGAACAGGCGGCCGGCGACCGCGGCGACCGCGTCGTAGGCCTCGCCCAGGACCCAGCCCGGCACCAGGAACAGCACCGCCCACGAGATGCAGGCCAGGCCGCTGGCGACCAGGTAGCGCTTGAACGGCATGTGCGCCATGCCGGCGATCGCCGGCACGAACGGGCGGATCGCGCCGACGTAGCGCGCCACCAGGATGCTCTTGAAGGCGTTGCGCCGGAACATCACCTCGCCGCGGTCCAGCAGCTGCGGATAGCTGCGGAACGGCCAGACGCCGCGCAGGCGGTTGCCCCAGCGGCGTCCCACCCAGAAGCTCAGCGCGTCGCCTGCGAACGCGCCCAGCGCCGCGCACGCGACCGCGTACGAACCGGAGATCTGACCCAGGCCGATCAGCACGCCGACCGCGAACAGCAGCGGCAACGCGGGCACGATGGCGCCGAGCACGATCACCGCGTCGCTGAAGGCGATGGCGAAGATGACCGCGCCCGCCAGCGTGGGGTGGTTTCCGATCCACTCCAGCGTGGCGTCGATCCATGATGAGTTCATGGGGCGATTATAGGTGCCCGCCCATGACCGATGGCTGCCTGCCGGCCATCGTTCGGGAAGGCGTCAGGTGCGCCGGGCCCGGTGGCCGGGCGCCTACAATGGCGCGATGGAGCCCATTCCCGCCAACGCCGAGCCGCTCAAGTCCGACAGTTTCGGCCGCATCCTGCTGATGCGCGAGCCGACGCGCACGTTCGTGCGCCGCGACCTGAGCGCCTCGCCCTGGTGGCTGCGCGGCCCGGCCTGGTGGCTGGCGCGGCGCGAGGCGCTGGCGCTGCGCCAGCTCGACGGCATGCCGGCGACGCCGCGGCTGCTCGGATGGGACGGCACCTGGCTGGATCGCAGCTTCATGGCCGGGGCTGCGATGTACCAGCGTCCGCCGCGCGGCGACGTGGCGTACTTCCGCGCCGCGCGGCGCCTGCTGCAGCAGGTGCACCGGCGCGGAATCGCCCACAACGACCTCGCCAAGGAAGCCAACTGGCTGGTGTGCGAGGACGGCAGCCCGGCGCTGATCGACTTCCAGCTGGCGGTGCGCGGCGACCCGCGCTCGCGCTGGATGCGGCTGCTGGCGCGCGAGGACCTGCGCCACCTGCTCAAGCACAAGCGCATGTATTGCCGCGAGGCGCTGACGCCGGTGGAGAAGCGCCTGCTCAAGCGCCATTCGTGGGTGCGCGAGCTGTGGTTCGCCACCGGCAAGCCGCTCTATCGCTTCGTGACCCGGCGCGTCCTGCACTGGGAGGACAACGAGGGGCAGGGGCCGAAGCCGTGAGCGGCACCGTCGCTTTTGGTCGCTTCCCGTAGGAGCGACTTCAGTCGCGATGGGGCTTTCCCGAGGTATTGCTTCTTGGGAAGACTCCGCGCCGCAGTGGAATTGAGAAGCCCT
>DNXT01000164.1:0-3655 GCA_003505795.1 Lysobacteraceae bacterium
CAACCTGGCGCTGGCGTCGCACCCGTATTCGACCTGGCAGCGCGACGCCTGAACCGGCAGGACCGCCCGCAGGGCCGGGACCGCGCCGCCCGGCCTGCCGCATCGCGGCGCCCGGCGCTTGCCTGGCGCGCGAGCGCCCTTATGTATCGGCGATGAGAATCGATATCTGGTCCGACGTGGTGTGCCCGTGGTGCTGGATCGGCAAGCGCCGGTTCCAGCGCGGCGTGGCGTCGATGGGCGCTGCGGCGCCGGCACTGGAGGTGCATTTCCATGCCTTCCAGCTCGATCCCGAGGCCGGCACCGAACCGGTGCCGCTGCGCGAGGCGTACGCGCGCAAGTTCGGCGGGCCCGAGCGCACCGAGCAGATCCTGGCCCAGACCCAGGCCACCGCCCGCGCCGAAGGATTGCCGTTCGATTTCGGGCGCGGCCAGGTCAGGGTGACCACCCTGCCGGCGCACCGCCTGATGTGGCTGGCCGCGCGCGAGGGCGATGCCGAGCAGGTGGCCGAGGCGCTGTTCCACGCGCACTTCGCCGAGGGCCGCAACCTGGCCGATCCGCAGACGCTGGTCGCCGCCGGCGCCACCGGCGGGCTGGGCGAGGCCCGGATCCGGGCGATGCTCGATTCCGACGAAGGCCTGGCCGATGTCGAAGCGCAGCTGCAGCAGGCGCGGGACCTGGGCATCACCGCGGTGCCGAGTTTCGTGGTGGATGGCCGTTTCCTGATCCAGGGCGCGCAGCCGCCGCAGGCGTTCGCCGAGACCCTGGCGAAGATCGCCGCCGAAACCGGAACGTCCGACGCGCCCGGCGCCTCGGCGTGCGGCGCGGACGGCTGCGAAGTCTGAAGCTTCAGCCGGGTTCTGCGACAATGCGGCAGTGCGCCATCCTGGCGCCTGTTCTGGAGATCCATGCATGCTCGTGATCGGCGTCGCCGGTACCGAACTCACTTCGCAGGAGCGCGACTGGCTGCAGCATGACTGCGTCGGCGGCGTGATCCTGTTCAAGCGCAATTTCGCCTCGCGCCAGCAGGTCGCCGAGCTGTCGGCGGCGATCCGCGCGGCCGCGCGCCTGCCGCAGCTGGTCTGCGTGGACCAGGAAGGCGGCCGGGTGCAGCGCTTCCGCGAAGGCTATGCGGCGCTGCCGCCGCTGCAGGGATTCGGCGAGCTGTACGCGCGCGATCCGGACGCCGCGCTGGAACTGGCGCGCGAGCATGCCTGGCTGATGGCCAGCGAAGTGCGCGCCAGCGGGGTCGACCTGAGCTTCGCGCCGGTGGTGGACCTGGCCCGCGGCAACCGGGCGATCGGCGACCGCGCCTTCAGCGACGACCCGCAGGTCGTGGCCGCCTTCACCCGCGCCTACGTCGAGGCGATGCATGCCGCCGGCATGGCCGCCACGCTCAAGCATTTCCCCGGCCACGGCACCGTGCTCGAGGACACCCATGTCGACGACGCCAGCGATCCGCGCCCGCTGCAGACGCTGCAGCGCGAGGACCTGCTGCCGTTCGCCGCCGGCATCGACGCCGGCGCCGACGCGGTGATGATGGCGCACGTGCGCTATCCGGCGGTGGCGCCGGAACCGGCGGGCTATTCGCCGCGCTGGATACAGCAGATCCTGCGCGGCCAGATGGGCTTCCGCGGCGTGGTGTTCTCCGACGACATCGGCATGGCCGCCTCGTTCGCCGCCGGCGGGGTCAAGGCCCGCGTCGACGCCCACCTGGACGCCGGCTGCGACGTGGTGCTGGTGTGCCACCCGGAACTGGTCGAGGAATCGCTGCAGGCCGTCGCCGCGCGCCCGCTCAACACCGCCGCGCTGATCGGACTGATCGGCCGCGGCGCGCTCGGCTGGGACGGCCTGCTGGCCGACGGCCGCCATGCCGCTACACAATCCCGTTTGCAGCAACAACTCGGAAGAACCGCCTGATGCCCAATCTCTCCATTAAGCAGGCCCTCGCCCAGGCCGACCTGCTGGTCGACCGCCCTGCGATCGACGCGGCCATCGGCGGCATCGCCGACGCCATCGCCGGCGACTACCAGGGCGAGGTGCCGGTGTACCTCACCATCATGCACGGCGCGCTGCCGTTCTCCGGCCAGCTGGCGCTGGAGCTGGGCGCGCGCGGCCAGGACCTGCAGTTCGACTACCTGCACGCCACCCGCTACCGCGGCGAGACCAGCGGCGGCGAGCTGGTGTGGAAGCACCGCCCGGCGACCGCGCTGTTCGGCCGCCGCGTGATCCTGGTCGACGACATCCTCGACGAGGGCTACACCCTGCAGGGCGTGCGCCAGTGGTGCCTGGAGCAGGGCGCCACCGACGTGCGCATCGCGGTGCTGACGGTCAAGAAGCACGATCGCTGCGTTCCCGACGTCGCCGCGGACTACGTCGGCGTCGAGGTGCCGGACCGCTACGTGTTCGGCTTCGGCATGGACGTCAACGAGCAGCTGCGTGGCGTGCCGGCCATCTACGCGATGAAGCAGTGATCCGGCGGCCGGGGATCGGCGGCCAGGAAAAACTGGCGGCCGTGACTTCGCCCTGGCCTCCGGCTGCTGCCTTGCCCCCCGTTTCCAAGAACCCGCTCCCATGAATCCGATCTCCCTGGCCGTCATCGGCGGCACCGGCGTCTACAAACTCGCGCAGCTGGACGACGTGCAGTCGCACCAGGTGGAGACCCGCTACGGCAGCCCGTCCGGACCGATCCGCGTCGGCACGCTGCTCGGCCACCGGGTCGCGTTCCTCGCGCGCCACGGCGAAGGCCATTCGCTGCCGCCGCACCGGATCAATTACCGCGCCAATCTCGCTGCGTTGCAGCAAATCGGGGCGACCCGGGTGCTGGCGTTGAACACCGTCGGCGGCATCACCGAGCGGTTCGGACCGCGCGTGCTGGCCTGCCCGGACCAGCTCATCGACTACACCTGGGGCCGCGTCTCGACCCTGTCCGAGGAACCCGGTAGCGAGGTGCTGCACGTCGATTTCGGGCATCCGTATTCGCCGCTGTTCCGCAGCAAGGTGATCGCCTCGGCCAAGGTCACCGGGGTCGGGCTGGTGGCGGGCGGCTGCTACGGCGCGACCCAGGGGCCAAGGCTGGAAACGATTGCAGAGATCGCCCGCCTGCGCCGCGACGGCTGCGACCTGGTGGGGATGACCGGCATGCCGGAAGCCGGGCTGGCGCGCGAGCTGGGCCTGGACTACGCCTGCCTGGCGATCGTCGCCAACTGGGCCGCCGGTTGCGGCGATGCACAAGAGATCACCATGGCCGAGGTGCTGGCCAACGTCGACGCGGCCTCGGCCGGCCTGCCGGAGCTGATCGGCGAACTTGCACGGGGGTGATTGTCATCGAGGCATAAGCTTTGCATACTCGGCGAGTGCGCTGGTCGCACACCACCCATTATCAATTTGCAAAGGTCTCGCATCACCATGCCGAACGGTACCGTCAAGTGGTTCAACGACGCCAAGGGATTTGGCTTCATCTCACCGGAGGACGGCAGCGCCGATGTTTTTGCGCACTTCTCCGCGATCAACTCGAAGGGCTTCCGCAGCCTGCAGGAAGGCCAGCGCGTCACCTATGACGTGACCCAGGGCCCGAAGGGCGCACAGGCCTCCAATATCACGCCGGCCGAGTGATCCACTCGGTTGTGCATTAGAACCCCGCTCCGGCGGGGTTTTT
>DNXT01000164.1:3936-4155 GCA_003505795.1 Lysobacteraceae bacterium
CCCCGCTCCGGCGGGGTTTTTTTTGCCCGGCACCACCGGCCGGCCTTCCAGGGAAAGGACATGAAGCAGCCGCTGCGCATCGCGATCGTCGGTTATGGCACGGCAGGGCAGGCGCTGTCGGTGCTGCTCGCGCGCGAAGGACACGCGCTGGACGTGTTCGAGCGCGCGCCGTCGCCGGGTCCGGTCGGCGCCGGGTTCCTGCTGCAGCCGAGCGGGCTG
>DNXT01000383.1:0-217 GCA_003505795.1 Lysobacteraceae bacterium
CCGCGCGGGCCGCCGATCACCGGCAGCACCACGCCGGTGATGTAGCTGGCGGTGACCGGCGAGGCCAGGAACACGTATGCAGGCGACAGCTCCTCCGGCTGCGCCGGTCGTCCCATCGCGCTGTCCTTGCCGAACTCGGCGACCGCCTTGGCCGGCTTGTCGGCCGGGTTCAGCGGCGTCCACACCGGGCCCGGCGCGACCGCGTTGACGCGGATGC
>DNXT01000383.1:371-2878 GCA_003505795.1 Lysobacteraceae bacterium
ACCGCGTTGACGCGGATGCCGCGCGGCTGCAGCTGGCTCGCCAGCGCCATCGTGAAGGCGTGGATCGCGCCCTTGGTGGCCGAGTAGTCCAGCAGCGCCTTGCTGCCGAACAGGCCGGTCTCCGAGCCGGTGTTGATGATGCTCGCGCCCTGGCCCAGGTGCGGGACCGCGGCGCGCGCCATGCGGAAGTAGCCGCCGATGTTGGTGTCCAGGGTCATCTGCAGGTGCGCGTCGTCGAGGTCCTCGATCGCATCGGTATGCAGCTGGAACGCGGCGTTGTTGACCAGGATGTCGAGGCCGCCGAACGCGTCCACCGTCTGCGCCACCGCCGCGTCGCAGAACGCGCTGTCGCGCACGTCGCCCGGCAGCAGCAGGCAACGGCGGCCCTCGGCCTCGACATGCTCGCAGGTCACCTGGGCATCCTCGTGCTCGTCGAGGTAGACCAGCGCGACATCCGCGCCCTCGCGCGCGAACAGCACCGCGACCGCGCGGCCGATGCCGGAATCGCCGCCGGTGACGATCGCGCTCATGCCTCTGAGCTTGCCGCTGCCGGCATAGCTGGGCGCGAGGAAGCGCGGCGCCACCTGCAACTCGCTCTCGTTGCCGGGCTTGCGCAGGTGCTGCGCCGGCAGCGGATTGACCGGCTGGCGGCGCGTGCCGCTCTGCACCGCCTTCTTGGCCGGCGCCGCCTTCTTGCTGGCCCGGCCGTCCTTCGCATCGACCTTGCGCTGCAGCGCGCGCTGGCGGTCGGCGGTGCGCGCGGCGGCCTTTGCCGCGCCGGAGGGCCTGGCCTTGGCGGCGGCCTTTGCGGGGGTGGCGGGACGGGGCGGGTTCTTGCGTGCGGCCATCGCGGCGTCTCCTGCGGTCGGATCGTTCGAGCGGCGACGATACGGGCGGCGCCGTCCATGCCATGTGACCTGGGCGCCGGCGTGCGCTGTATCGGCGCCGGTCAGCCGGCGCGATCGGCGACGCCCTCGATGCCGGCGTGCCTGGCGCAGTGGGCGCAGCAGAAGAACCGCCCGTCGCCCTCGATGCCGTGGCCGATGATCCGGCACCGGCAGTGGTCGCAGACCGGCGCGAACGCCTGGATCGCGCACTCGAAACTGTCGAAGGTACCGGTGCGTCCGCCCTGTACCACGGTGAACGCCTTGTCGTACTGGTTGCCGCAGACGTCGCAGGCCGCCATGAGGTGCTCCTCGTTGCCTTGGTGAGCGTCAACCGTGCCGGGCGCTCCGATCAGCGGCGGTGAGGATCGCCGCCGGCGCTTTCATGTGCCGCACACGCATCCCGGCTCAGGCTTGCGCACACCTATTCGCCCGCAGGAGTGCCGCCATGATCCGTCCGTTCGTTCCCCTCGCCGCGGCGCTCGCGCTGTCCGCCTGCAGCACCGCCCAGGTCGCGCAGGTGCAGCCCATCGACGGGGTGATCTCGGGCCAGTGCCATACCGACATGGTGCGCGGCGCGGTCGGGCTGGCGGCGGCGGCGCAGACCGTCGAACGCGCCCGTGTCGACAGCGACAGCAACACGGTGAACGTGGTCCGCGGCGAGCGCGACAGCAGCGGCGTCACCGCGAGCGGCCAGGCCGACCCGGCGCAGGGCGCCAGCGAGAGCGGCGGCGAGCGCCTGACCATCGAGAAGGGCCCGACCAACAACATTACCGCGATCTACTGCGGCTGACCGCTGGCTCCTGTGGGGAGGAGCGTCCGTCCCGGCGGGCTCCCGGGCTCCAGGTGCGGGACATGAAGCCCCGCTCCGCTCGGGAGAGGGATTGGGCTGAGGGTACGGGGCGACGCCTCGTGCGGCCGGACACCGCGGAGGCTTCGCCCGTATCCCATCCGTCCCGGGGGGCACCTTCTCCCGATTAAGGAGAAACAGCAGGCCGGTGCCAATCAGATTCCGGAAAAGCCCGCCGGGACCGAAGCCCCTCCCACCCAGCGGTTCCCGCGGATCAACCGCGCGGGCGCCGGTGCGCGCGGGCCAGGAAGCGCAGCGTCGCCTGTTCCCACTGGCGCTCGCCGCGCACCCGCCCGGTCAGCGGCTGCAGCACGCCGTTGCGCCAGCCCTCGAACACGCACGGGTCGATGTAGGCCTTGCGGCAGACCGCCGGCGTATTGCCCAGCGCCCGCGCGACCTCGCCGATCACCTCGTTCTGCACCCGGGTGAGCGCGCGCTCGCTGGTCCGTTCCGGCAGCGGCAGCCGCGCCAGCCGCTGCAGCGCCGCCAGGGTGCCGCCCCAGGTACGGAAGTCCTTGGCGGTGAAGTCCTCGCCCATGGCCTGGCGCAGGTAGTCGTTGACCATGCCCGAATCGACCGGCTGCAACGCGCCGTCGTCGCCGCGGTACTGGAACAGCGCCTGCCCCGGCAGCTGCTGGCAGGCGCGGATCAGCTTGGCCAGGCGCTTGTCGTCGATGGCGATGTCGTGTTCCTGGCCGCCCTTGCCGCGGAACTTCAGCCGCGCCCGGCCGCCGCGGACGAACTCCATGTGGCGGTTGCGCAGCGTGGTCAGG
>DNXT01000383.1:3067-3428 GCA_003505795.1 Lysobacteraceae bacterium
CGGTTGCGCAGCGTGGTCAGGCCGTAGGAACGGTTGCTGCGCGCGTACTCGGCATTGCCGACCCGCACCAGGGTGTCGGCCATCAGCGCCACCACGATCGCCAGCACCTTGTCGCGCGGGAAACCCGGCAACGCCAAGTCGCGGCGCAGGCGGCGGCGCAACGCCGGCAGCGCCTGGCCGAACGCCACCACCCGCTCGAACTTGCCGTCGCCGCGGGCCTGCGACCAGTCGGCGTGGTAGCGGTACTGCTTGCGCCGCCGCGCATCGCGTCCGGTCGCCTGCAGGTGGCCGTTGGCCTTGCTGCAGATCCAGACCTCGGTATAGGCCGGCGGGATCGCCAGCGCGCGGATGCGCTGCAGCG
>DNXT01000384.1 GCA_003505795.1 Lysobacteraceae bacterium
TGGCGCCGACCGACTGCGCCTGCTCGCGCGTCTCCGGGCGCACGTCGTAGCCCTCGGTGACCGCGCCGAGCCGGCGCGCGGTCGCCAGCGCCTGCAGGCCGGCCACGCCCAGCCCCATCACCAGCACGCGCGCGGCGCGCAGCGAGCCGACCGCGGTGGTCATCATCGGCAGGATGCGCGGCAGCTGCGCCGCGCCCAGCAGCGGCGCCAGGTAGCCGGCCAGCGCGGCCTGGCTGGACAGCGCGTCCATCGCCTGCGCGCGGCTGATCCGCGGCACGCTTTCCATCGCCAGGCAGGAGATCCTGCGGTCGCGCAGCAGCGGCAGCACCCCGGGCACGGCCTGCGGATAGGCGAAGCACAGCAGCCAGCTGCCCGGCTTCATCGCCGCGATCACGCCGGCCCCGGGCATCTGCACCGACAGCACGACGTCGGCCTCGCCGGCCATCACCGCCGGGTCGCCGAGGAACTCGACCCCGGCATAGTCGTGGTCGCGCAGCCGCGCGGCCAGCCCGGCCTCGCGCTGCACCAGCACCCTGGCCCCGAGCCGCGCGAGGCGTTCCACCTGCGACGGCACCATCGCCACCCGCCGCTCGTGCTCGCGGGTTTCCTTGAGCACTGCCACCGTGAAGGACATCGGTCTTCCCGTACGTATCTCGACGGGACACAGCCTGCGCGGCAGGTGCCGGGCGCGCATTGACGCAAATCAATCGGCGCAGGTGCGGGATTGCCGCAAGAAGGCTTCAGCGCCCGACGGGAAACCGGCAAAGTCCGTCGGGACTGAAGTCCCTCCCACAAAAATCCACAAGGAATCCCGGTGTTACCGGCATTCCTCCGGTCGCATCGGGCGTGCCGGCGGAACTAGTAGCCGTGCACCGGCCGGTGCGACTTCACCGCCATCACCAGCCCCAGCCCGGCCAGCAGCGACACCGCCGAGGTGCCGCCGTAGCTCATCAGCGGCATCGGCACGCCGACCACCGGCAGCAGCCCGGAGATCATGCCGCCGTTGACCACCACGTAGACGAAGAACCCCAGCCCAGTGGCGCCGGCGAGCAGGCGCGAATAGGTGTCGCGCGCCTGCACGGCGATCCACAGGCAGCGCGCGATCACCACCAGGTACAGGGTCAGCACGGTGGCCACGCCGAGCCAGCCGAATTCCTCGCTGAGCACCGAGAACGCGAAGTCGGTGGTCTGCTCGGGGATGAAGTTCAGGTGCGACTGCGAGCCCAGCCCCCAGCCCTTGCCGTCGAACCCGCCGGAGCCGATCGCGATCTTGGACTGGATGATGTTCCAGCCGGCGCCGAGCGCGTCGTTCTCGGGATTGAGGAACATCAGGATGCGGTCCTTCTGGTACGGGCGCAGCAGCCAGAACCAGGCCACCGGCGCGGCCGCGGCGACGCCGCCCACGCCCACGCCGACCCACCACCACGGCAGGCCCGCCAGCAGCAGCACGAACACGCCCGAGGCGGCGATCAGCACGCCGGTGCCGAAGTCCGGCTGCAGCATGATCAAGGCGGTCGGCACGCCGATGATCACCGCGCTCACCATCACCGTGGAGAAGCGCGGCGGCAGCGGCATCCGGTGCAGGTACCAGGCGGCCATCATCGGCAGGCTGATCTTGAGCAGCTCGGCCGGCTGCAGGTAGAACAGCTTCAGGTCCAGCCACTGGCGCCCGTACTTGCCGGTGCCGAGCACGAACACCGCCAGCAGCGGCAGCATCGACAGGGCGTAGATCAGCGGCGTCCAGGCGCGCAGGCGCAGCACCGACACCCGCGACAGCGCCCACATGCAGCCGAGCCCGATCACGAAGCGCACGCCCTGCGCCATCACCAGGTGATTGCCGTTGGCGGCGCCGCCGGCGCTGCGCAGCACCGCCAGCCCGATCGCCATCAGCGCCGCCAGCGCCAGGCACAACGGCCAGTCCAGGGTGCGGGTGAAGCGCACCGCCATGTCGACCAGCCAGCGCAGGAACTCCCTCACAGGTCGTCCTCCTGCGGCAGCACCGCCGGTATGGCCGGCGCCGGCGCGGCACCGGCCGGACGCGGCGGCTCGACCAAGGCCTGGGCCGCCTCCACCAGGCGCAGGAATTCGGCGCGTTCGCCGTCGGCATCGTCGCCGCGCGCCGCCCGCGCGGTGGCGGCGATCTGCGTCCATCCCCAGCCCGGCATCCGCGCGCCGCCGCGCAACGCATCGGCGAAACCGGCCACGGCGGCGGCAAACGCCAGTGCGTCGCCGGGCGTGGCACGCAGCTGGCCGGCCAGGACCGGCGAATCGAACCGCTCGCTGCTTTGCTGCTCCGGCAGCTTGTAGCGCAACCGCACCTCGGCCACCTCGTCCGCGTGCGACGCCGGTACCTGCGCCGGCCTGCCGTAGCGCAGCGGCGGCAACTGCTCGGCGCCGCTGCCGACCGGAGTGATCTCGTACAGCGCGGTCACCTCGTGGCCGGGGCCGATGTCGCCGGCGTCGACCTTGTCGTTGGCGAAGTCCTCGTCGGCGAGCACCCGGTTCTCGTAGCCGATCAGGCGGTACTCCGACACCCGCGCCGGATTGAACTCGACCTGGATCTTCACGTCGCGGGCGATGGTGAACAGGCTGCTGCCCATCTCCCTGACCAGCACCTTGCGCGCCTCCTGCAGGGTGTCGATGTAGGCATGGTTGCCGTCGCCGGCGTCGGCCAGCCGCTCGGCCATCGCGTCGTTGTAGTTGCCGCTGCCGAAACCGAGCGTGGACAGGGCGATGCCGGACTTGCGCTGGTCGCCGACGAAGGTCTCCAGTGCACCGCGGTCGACGATGCCAACGTTGAAGTCGCCGTCGGTGGCGAGGATGACGCGGTTGGCGCCGCCGGCGATGAACGATTGCCGCGCCAGCGCGTAGGCCAGCTCGATGCCCTGGCCGCCATTGGTGCTGCCGCCGGCCTGCAGCGCTTCCAGCGCGGCCAGGATCTCGCCGTGGCGGTCGCCGGGCGTCGGCTTCAGCACCAGTCCGGCGCGGCCGGCGTAGCTGACGATGGACACGCGGTCCTGGCGGCGCAGCTGCGGCACCAGCTGTGCGAAGGCCTTCTTCAGCAGCGGCAGCTTGTCCGGCGAGTACATCGAGCCGGAGGTGTCGACCAGGAACACCAGGTTGATCGGCGGCAATGCGGTCTTCGGCAGCTCGTAGCCCTTGATCCCGATCATCAGCAGCTGCCGGCGCCGGTCCCACGGCGCCGGCGCCAGCT
>DNXT01000082.1 GCA_003505795.1 Lysobacteraceae bacterium
AAGGCCCGCATGCGGGCCTTTTTGTCGAGGGTCAGGCCAGGCCGGCGCTCAGACCGGCTGGACGGCGTCGGCCTGCAGGCCCTTCTGGCCCTGCACGACGGTGAAGCTCACCTTCTGCCCTTCCTTCAAGCTCTTGAAGCCCTGGATCTGGATGGCACGAAAGTGGACGAACACGTCTTCGCCGTTTTCGCGACTGATGAAACCAAAGCCCTTGGCGTCGTTGAACCACTTGACGGTACCGACTTCACGCTCAGACATCTCGACTTACTCCCTGATCACTCGTTTGGGGTTTGATGGAACGGCAGTGGCGGCTGGTTGCAAGGAGGAAACGAGGTACAAGGATGTAGCGGATCGGCGGATCTACCCCATCAGGCCACGATTCACGGTGACCTTGCCAAGCGCAGCGCCAGCAACTTAACCCCTGCAAAACGAAATTGCAATCACTCAAAGCCAAACCTGTCAACCCCCAAATCACCTAGCCGGGAGCGCGCATGGACCCTTCATTCATGTATTACCTGATCGCCGCGGTGCTGGTGGTGGTCGGTATCGCCGGGGTCCTGCTCCCGGCCCTGCCGGGCTTGCCGCTGGTGTTCGCGGGCCTGCTGCTGGCCGCCTGGGCCGACGATTTCCAGCGCGTGGGCTGGCTGCCGCTGCTGCTGATCGGCCTGCTCACCACGCTGTCGTTCCTGATCGACTTCCTCGCCAGCGTCTACGGCGCGCAGCGGCTCGGGGCCAGCGCGCATGCGCTGTGGGGGGCGGCGATCGGCACCGTGGCCGGCCTGTTCTTCCTGCCGCTGGGGTTGTTCCTGGGCCCGTTCGTGGGCGCCTGGCTGGGCGAGTACTGGCACAGCCGCGGCGTCGGCAAGGCCACCCGGGTCGGCCTCGGCACCTGGCTGGGCATCCTGCTGGGCACCGCGTCCAAGCTGGCGCTGGGCTTCTGCATGCTGGGGCTGTTCGCGTTCGCCTGGTTCTTCTGAGCGCCGCCGCCCGGCCGGTTCCGGCGGCCGCCCGCTTTGCTGCACACTTGGCCTTCGCTCTTCGAGTCCGCCACCGCCATGCCCGCTTCCCGTCCCCTGCTGCTGATCGCCCTGGCCGCCGCACCGCTGGCCCACGCCCAGGAGATCGCGCCGCGCCCGGCCTCGCCGCAGGCCTGCACCTCGATCACCTCCAACGCCGCCCGCCTGGCCTGCTACGACCGGGCGCTGGGCTACACGCCGGAAGACACGCGCGCCGCCGACCTGGCCGCCGAGGAGGCCAGGCTGTCGCAGAAGCAGGCGCAGGAAGCCGCGCGCACCACGCCGGCGCCCGGGGATACCCGCGTCATCGGCCAGGTCGGCGACTTCTTCAAGACCGAGAACCCGGAGGCCGCGCTCGCCAACGCCGGCCGCGGCTCGCTGCTGGACAGCCGCTGGGAGCTGGCCAAGGATTCCAAGCTCGGCACGTTCCAGCTGCGCGGCTACAAGCCGGTCTACCTGTTGCCGGCATTCTGGACCACCGACAAGAACGAGCTGCCGTCCTCGCCCAACCCCAACAACACGGTGACCACGCCGCAGCAGCTGGACAGCGGCGAGCTGAAGTTCCAGCTCAGCTTCAAGACCAAGGTCGCCGAGGACCTGTTCGGCGACAACGGCGACATCTGGGTCGGCTACACCCAGAGCTCGCGCTGGCAGGCGTACAACTCCGCGGCCTCGCGCCCGTTCCGCGAGACCAACTACGAGCCGGAAGCGATGCTGGTGTTCCGCAGCAACTACGGCATCGCCGGCTGGCGCGGACGCCTGACCGGGATCGGCCTCAACCACACCTCCAACGGCCGCAGCGATCCGCTGTCGCGCAGCTGGAACCGGGTGATCCTCAATTTCGGCCTGGACCGCGAGAACTGGGCGCTGATGCTGCGGCCGTGGTTCCGGATCAAGGAGGAGGCCAGGGACGACAACAACCCGGACATCGAGGACTACATGGGACGCGGCGACGCCACCCTGGTATGGAACAAGGACGGCCACGAGCTGTCGCTGATGGCGCGCCACTCGCTGCGCGGCGGCGACCGCTCGCACGGCGCGCTGCAGCTGGACTGGGGCTTTCCGATCAACAACCTGTTGCGCGGGCATGTCCAGGTGTTCGACGGCTACGGCGAGAGCATGATCGACTACAACCACAAGGCCACCTACATCGGCGTGGGCGTGTCGCTGCTGGAGTGGTTCTGACCGCGGCCGCCTGAAGGCGGCGCCGCACAGGCGTCCCGGCACGGCTTGCACCGGGACCTCGCAGCTGGGAGCATTCGGCCACAGCGCCGGCCGCGCACGCCGCGGCCGGCGCACGTTCCCAGACAGGATGTCGCATGCGCCGCCAACACCGTTCGTTCTTCGCCTACGCCTCCGCCCTGCTCGGCCTGCTCAGCGTCGGCGGCGTGGCCTGCTTCCACTTTCCCGAGCTGCTGACCAGCCGCGAGTTCCGCGCGGTCTACCACGAGCAGTTCGCCCGCCACCTGTTGCTGGTCGGGCTGGTGGCCTCGTTCGTGCTGGGCACGCTGGCGATCCTGCGCGACCGCAACAAGCGCATCGCCACCATCGGCGTGGGCAGCGCCACCCTCGCGGTGCTGCTGGGCGGCAGCAACGTGCAGCTCGATGCGATCGGCAAGACCCCGTACTCGCTCGGGCTGGACTGGTTCGTGATCTCGCTGTTCTTCTCGGCGCTGGTGTTCGTGCCGCTGGAACGCTATCTCGGGCAGAAGCGGGTCTCGCCGCTGCGGCCGGGCTGGCGCACCGACATCGCCTACTTCTTCATGAGCCACGTGCTGGTCCAGTTCATCCTGATCCTGGTCACCGCATCGACCTCGACGATCGCCGGGCTGGCGCTGTTCCCGTCGCTGAAGGCGGCGATCCAGTCGCTGCCGGTCTGGGCCCAGTTCCTGATCGCGGTGTTCGTGGCGGACATGGCGCAGGCGCTGCTGCACCGCGCGTACCACAACATCCCGTGGCTGTGGCGCTTCCATGCGGTGCACCACTCCAGCCGCGAGATGGACTGGCTGGCGGGCTCGCGCATCCATTTCGCCGAGATCGTGATGACGCGCAGCGCGGTGCTGCTGCCGCTGCTGATCCTGGGCTTCTCCACGCCGGCGGTGAACGCCTACGTGATCCTGGTGGGACTGCAGGCGGTGCTGGCGCACGCCAACCTGGGCATCCGCTTCGGCTGGCTGGAATATCTGGTGGTGCTGCCGCGCTACCACCACTGGCACCACGCCCGGCAGCAGGAGTACATCGACGTGAACTACGCGATCCACCTGCCGCTGGTGGACATGCTGATGGGCACCTTCAAGCTGCCCCGCGGCCAGGACGAATGGCCGCGGGAGTACGGGGTGATGAAGCTGGAGACGGTGCCGCGCGGCATCCTGCGCCAGCACCTGATGCCGTTGCGCCGGCGCAAGACCTTCGACGAATTCGTCGACTGAGCGCGCGTGCCGGCAACGGCGCGGCGACGCTCAGGTCCAGTCGCCGATGCCCTCGCGGCGATAGGTCTCGCGGAATGCGGGGCGCGCCTTCATCCGGGCCGCGTGCGCCTGCAGGGCCGGCCAGCGGTCGCTGGGCCGGGGCATGTTGCGCGACCAGCGCATCAGCATGGTCAGCATGAAGTCGACCGCCGACGGCGTTTCGCCCAGCACGTACGGGCCGTGCGCCTGCAGATGCGCATCCAGGTGCGACCAGGCCCATTCCAGGCGCTCGCGGGCCTGGTCGCGTACCGCCTGCTCGTTGCCGGCACCGGCGGGCTCGTGCGGATAGAACCAGGCGCGGAACGCCGGCTGCAGCGTGTTGGTGCAGAAGCAGAACCAGCGGTAATAGTCGGCCCGCGCCGGCGTGCCCGGGGCGGGCGCCAGCCCGGCCTGCGGATGCAGCTCGGCCAGGTGCATGGCGATCGCCGCGGCCTCGGTCAGCACCTGTCCGTCGAGCAGCAGCGCCGGCACCACGCCGGCCGGATTGACCTGAAGGTACTGGGCCGACTTCTGCTGGCGCTGCTCCAGGTCGAGCGCGTGCAGCACATGCGGCACGCCGAGCTCGATCAACAGCCAGTGCACCACCAGGCAGGCGGTATTGGGCGCGTGGTACAGGACGGTGGTCATCGAAGCTCCGTTTGGTGGTTCGGTCGGCGGCCGCAGGACGGCCGGCATCGCCGCTTGCGCCCGATGCCCCGACGGCCCGCGGGAAACAGCACCTGCGGGGACGCCGCAATACCCCGGCAGCGGCGTCCGCATCCCCGCCCGGGATCCCCTGCAACGGGCCAGGCCGGGCATGCCCGGCCTGGCCCGTACTCCACGTCGCCGCCGATGTCAGGCCGGCTCGACCACCACCGGGATCTTGCCGATGCGGGCCTGCCATTCGCGCGGGCCGGTCCGGTGCACCGACTCGCCGGTGGAATCCACCGCCACGGTGACCGGCATGTCCTGCACGGTGAACTCGTAGATCGCCTCCATGCCCAGGTCGGCGAACGCCAGCACCTTGGCCGCCTTGATCGCCTTGGACACCAGATACGCCGAACCGCCCACCGCCATCAGGTACACCGACTTGTGCTTCCTGATCGCCTCGATCGCGGCCGGGCCGCGCTCGGCCTTGCCGACCATGCCGAGCAGGCCGGTCTGGTCCAGCACCTGCTCGGTGAACTTGTCCATGCGCGTGGCGGTGGTCGGGCCGGCCGGGCCGACCACCTCGTCGCGCACCGGGTCGACCGGGCCGACGTAGTAGATGAAACGGCCCTTCAGGTCGACCGGCAGCGGCTCGCCCTTGTTGAGCATGTCGACCATGCGCTTGTGCGCGGCGTCGCGGCCGGTCAGCAGCTTGCCGTTGAGCAGCAGCACCTCGCCGGGCCTGAAGCTGGCGACCTGTTCGGCGGTGATCGTGTCCAGGTCGACGCGGCGCGCGCCGTCCGGGTTGTAGGTCAGCTCGGGCCAGTCCTCCAGCGAGGGCGGGTCCAGCATCACCGGGCCGCTGCCGTCCAGGGTGAAGTGCGCGTGGCGGGTGGCGGCGCAGTTGGGGATCATCGCCACCGGCAGGTTGGCGGCATGGGTCGGGTAGTCCTTGACCTTGATGTCCAGCACCGTGGTCAGGCCGCCCAGGCCCTGCGCACCGATGCCCAGCGCGTTGACCTTCTCGTACAGTTCCAGGCGCAGCTCCTCGGCCCGGTTGGACGGGCCGCGCGCCTGCAGGTCGGTGATGTCGATCGGCTCCATCAGCGCCTCCTTGGCCAGCAGCATCGCCTTCTCGGCGGTGCCGCCGATGCCGATCCCGAGCATGCCCGGCGGGCACCAGCCGGCGCCCATGGTCGGCACCGTCTTCAGCACCCAGTCGACGATCGAGTCGGACGGATTGAGCATGGCGAACTTGGACTTGGCTTCCGAACCGCCGCCCTTGGCCGCGACGATCACCTCGACCGTATCGCCCGGCACCACCTTGACGTTGACCACGCCCGGGGTGTTGTCGCGGGTGTTGCTGCGCTTGCCGGCCGGATCGGCCAGCACGCTGGCGCGCAGCTTGTTGTCCGGGTGGTTGTAGGCGCGGCGCACGCCCTCGTTGACCATGTCCTCCACGCCCATGGTGGCGTCGTCCCAGCGCACGTTCATGCCGATCTCGAGGAACACGGTGACGATGCCGGTGTCCTGGCAGATCGGGCGGTGGCCCTCGGCGCACATGCGCGAGTTGATCAGGATCTGGGCGATCGCGTCCTTGGCCGCCGCGGACTGCTCGCGCTCGTAGGCGGCGGCGAGGTTCTTGATGTAGTCCACCGGGTGGTAGTAGCTGATGTACTGCAGCGCGTCGGCGACGGACTGGATGAGGTCTTCCTGCTTGATCGATGTCACGGCTGGCTCTAAGGCTGGCGGGGGGAAACCGAGCCATTTTAGGGCAAAGTGCCTCCCCTGCCCCGCTGTCACGGCGGCACGCGCTGTTCCGTCCTGGACGCCATGAACGCAGAAGACGCCTTCCACCGCCAACGCCCGCGCCTGTTCAGCCTGGCCTACCGGCTGCTCGGCAGCCGCAGCGACGCCGAGGACGTGGTCCAGGACGCGTGGCTGCGCTGGCAGGGCGCCGATCCGCAGCAGATCCGCGACCCGGAAGCCTGGCTGGTCACCACCGCCACCCGGCTGGGCCTGGACCGGCTGCGTGCGGCCAAGGCCGCGCGCGCCCGCTACGCCGGGCCCTGGCTGCCCGAGCCGCTGCACATCGACGAATCGCCCGGACCAGCCGACCGGCGCGAGCGTGCCGACGAGGTCTCGGTGGCGTTGCTGGCGCTGCTGGAACGGCTCGGCCCGGAAGAGCGTGCCGCGTTCCTGCTCCGGGAGGCCTTCGATCACGACTATGCGCAGATCGCCGAGCTGCTCGGCCACAGCGAGGCCAACTGCCGCCAGCTGGTGCATCGCGCGCGCGAACGCATCCGCGCCGGACGCCCGCGCTTCGAGGTCGCGCCGGATCGCCACCGCCAGCTGCTGCAGCGGTTCATGGAGGCCTCGCACCGCGGCGACCGCGCCGCGATCACCGCCCTGCTGGCCGACGACGCGCGCCTGGTGTCCGACGGCGGCGGCAAGGTCACCGCCGTGGTGCGGCCGCTGCTGGGCGCCGAACGCATCGCGATGCTGTACTGGGCGGTGGCGCGGCGCGGGCTCGGCCTGGAGGTGCGGATGGGTTCGGTCAATGGCGAGCCGGCGATCCTGCGCTTCGGCGGCGGCCGGCTGCACTCGGCCACGCTGGCGGTGGTCGAGCACGACCGCATCGTCGAGCTGATGACGCTGATGAACCCGGACAAGCTGCCGGCGGTCTCCAGGGCCTGACGCCGCGGTGCCGCTGTCACGGCGCCGCGCCGTGCCGCGTCCTTGTGGTGAAGGCGCCATCCGGACGCCACGAGGCCCCACCATGCACTTCCACCGCATCGATTACACCCACCACGAAGCCGCCGCGTTCCAGGCCCTGCTCGGCGCCAGCCGGCAGGTCCACGACGGCGTGCTCGGCGCCGAACTGGCCGAACTGGTGTTCCTGCGCGTGTCCCAGCTCAACGGATGCGCGTACTGCATCGACATGCACGCCACCGCCCTGCGCAAGGCCGGGATGCCGCCGCGCAAGCTCGACACGCTGCCCGGCTGGCGCGAGAGCCGTTTCTTCGACGCCCGCGAGCGCGCCGCGCTGGCCTGGGCCGAGGCGCTGACCACGCTGCCGTCGGGTGCTCCGGCCGATGCCGTCTACCACGCGCTGGCGGCGCATTTCGACGATCACGGGGTGGCCGAGCTGACCATGGCCGTGGCCATCATCAATGCCTGGAACCGGCTCGGCGTGGGCCTGCAGCCGGCGCTGCCGTGACCGGCGGCGGCCGCGTCGCGGACATCGGACCGCAACACGGCCGCGCTAGCGTGGCCTCGACCCACGACGAGGCACGGCGATGAGCGGAATCCGCGCAACCGAAGACGCAACGGCAGCACCCGAGACCGACAGCGCCGCACCGGCCGCCGCCGCGGCGCTGGCCGG
>DNXT01000062.1:0-180 GCA_003505795.1 Lysobacteraceae bacterium
CGAGATCCCTTCTCGGTCTCGGCATTCCTGCTGAACCGCTCTTCCGATCTGGGGCCGCCGCGCCGGCAGTGCCGTCGACCCCGGCGGCGCCGGCCGCCAGCGGCGTGGGCTTCGCGGTGCAGCTGGGCGCGTTCGGCCGTGCCGAGGACGCCAACGCGTTGCGCGACAAGGCGCGCGCCG
>DNXT01000062.1:297-2853 GCA_003505795.1 Lysobacteraceae bacterium
TGCGCGACAAGGCGCGCGCCGCCGGCTTCAGCGCGTTCGTCGAGCAGGTCCGCACCGACAAGGGCACCTTGAACCGGGTGCGGGTCGGGCCGGTCGCCAACCGTGCCGACGCCGAACAGCTGAAGGCGCAGGTCGCGTCCAAGGTCGGCATTGCCGGCATGGTCCGACCGCATCCTTGAACCCGTGCCCGCCCGGACCCATGGAGGGGCCGCGATGATCGGAGAATCCCGTTGCAGGGCTGCCGCGCCGGCCGCCCCGGAGCTGCGCCCGTGATCGACCTGATCCTGCTGGTGGTGATCGGCGTGTCGGCCCTGCTGGGCCTGCTGCGCGGCTTCATCGGCATCGTCGTCGGCACGCTGTCGTGGCTGCTGGCGGGCTGGGCGACGTTCCAGTTCGGCGGTGCGGCCGGCTTCTGGCTGGCCAAGGGCGCCGCGCCGTCGATGACCCAGTCGCTGAGCGGCTACGTGCTGATGTTCGTGGGCGTGCTGGTGACGGTGGCGGCGATCGGCATGGTCGTCCGCGCCGGGGTGCAGGCGGTGCGGCTCAACGGCACCGACCGGATGCTCGGGTTCGCGCTGGGCGCGGTGCGCGGCGCCTTCTTCGCCTGCGTGCTGGCGCTGCTGGGCAGCTTCACCCCGCTGACCGCGGAACCGGCCTGGCGCCAGTCGCTGGTGTTGCCGCTGCTGCAGCCGGGAGTCGGCTGGATGCGCGCGCAGCTGCCGGATTGGCATGTCCCGGACGTGAACATGGACCGGCTGCCGCAGATGGAATTGGGCAAGCTGCCGCTGGCAGGCGATAATGCCGGCATTGGCGACGCACTTTCCGGCTCGGCCCTGCAGGACACGGTGAAGCGTGCGCTGGGCCGGCCCGCTGGCCAGGCGCAGGACGGCCGGGGCGATCCCGACCGGGCCCTGCCCGCCAATATCGATCCGGCGCAGGTCCGCGGCGGAGAAGCCGACCCGGCACGGGTCGAGTCCCACGGCCAGGCACGGCCACCTTCACAGTAGCGGCGCAAGCCGAAGCGGAGAACGCGCAACATGTGTGGCATCGTCGGAATCGTCGGCAACCAGAACGTCGCCGGGCAGCTCTATGACGGCCTGACCGTCCTGCAGCATCGCGGCCAGGACGCCGCAGGCATCGCCACCGCCGACGGCACCCGCCTGCGCGTGCAGAAGGCCAACGGCCTGGTCCGCGACGTCTTCGACGAGAAGCGGATGGCGGTGCTGGAAGGCCGGGTGGGCATCGCCCACTGCCGCTACCCGACCGCCGGCTCGGAGGGCATGGACGAGGCGCAGCCGTTCTACGTCAATTCGCCGTACGGCATCGCGCTGGCGCACAACGGCAACCTGATCAACACCGAGGCGCTGCGCCAGCAGGTGTTCGAGGCCGACCGCCGCAACGTCAACACCGATTCGGACAGCGAGGTGCTGCTGAACGTGTTCGCCTACGAGCTGGACGCGCAGCGCATGCTCACCCCCGAGGCGGCGATCCGCGCGGTGGCCGGCGTGCATCGCCGCTGCAAGGGCGGCTACGCGGTGGTCAGCGTGGTGCTGGGCCTGGGCCTGGTCGCGTTCCGCGACCCGCACGGCATCCGCCCGCTGGTGCTGGGCAAGCGCGACAGCGCCGAGGGCGCGGAGTACATCGTGGCCTCCGAGTCGGCGGCGCTGGACATCCTCGGCTTCCAGCGCGTGCGCGACGTACGCCCGGGCGAGGCGCTGGTGATCACCGCGCGCGGCGAGCTGTTCTCGGAAGTGTGCGCCACCGACACCCGGACCACGCCGTGCATCTTCGAGTACGTGTACTTCGCGCGCCCGGATTCGATGATCGACAACGTGTCGGTGCACAAGGCGCGCATGCGCATGGGCCAGAAGCTCGGCGAGAAGATCCTGCGCCTGCGCCCGGACCACGACATCGACACCATCATCCCGATCCCGGACACCTCGCGCGACGCCGCGCTGGAGATATCCAACGTGCTCGGGGTGAAGTACCGCGAAGGCTTCATCAAGAACCGCTACGTCGGCCGCACCTTCATCATGCCGGGGCAGGGCGAGCGGGTGAAGTCGGTGCGCCGCAAGCTCAACCCGATCCACCTGGAGTTCCGCAACCGCGTGGTGCTGCTGGTCGACGACTCGATCGTGCGCGGCACCACGTCCCAGCAGATCGTGCAGATGGCGCGCGATGCCGGCGCGCGCAAGGTCTACCTGGCCAGCGCCGCGCCGCCGGTGCGCTACCCCAACATCTACGGCATCGACATGCCCGCGGCCGAGGAACTGGTCGCGCACGGCCGCAGCGAGCAGGAGATCCAGGAGTTCCTCGGCTGCGACTGGCTGATCTACCAGGACCTGGAAGACCTGGAGACCGCGGTGCGCGAGGGCAACGCGGACCTGAAGCAGTTCGATTCCTCCTGCTTCAACGGCGAGTACACCACCGGCATCGAGCCGGGCTATTTCGAACGCATCCAGCAGCTGCGCTCGGACGATGCCAAGAAGCGTCGCCGCGCCTGATCCGTCGGTCCGCCGCCGTCGTGCCACCACGGCGACGGCGGCGCTGCCCCTG
>DNXT01000010.1 GCA_003505795.1 Lysobacteraceae bacterium
CGCCGCGCGCGGACGGGTGAGGGCGCAGCGCGCGTTCCCTGCCGGCGGCCACGCCACCTGGCGCGGGTAGCGACCGGCCTGGCGATCGCCGCGGCGCGCAGGACACTACCCGCCTGCCCGCGCACGGCACACGAGACGGATACGGGGGGGCGATGCCGGGCCGATGGCGGCCGCCGCACCGTGGCGGCATCGCCCTCCCACCGTGACGGGCGGGAGCCGCGGCGGGATCAGCGCGCCGGCCGCACCACGTTGAGCACTTCGTGGCACGCGCCCATGGTGTGGTAGTCGGTCTTGCCGGCCGGGCTCTTCTCGTCGCTGTACTTGCGGTTGTCCGCATCGAGGATGCGGTACCACGCGCCGTAGCGGTGGTCCACGAAATGCTTCCACGCATACGCCCACAGCCGCTCGTACCACTGCCAGTAGGCAGCGTCGCCGGTGCGCGCGGCCAGCAGCGCCGCGGCGGCCAGCGACTCGGCCTGCACCCAGAAGTACTTGTCGTCGTCGCAGATTCGTGCCGGTCCGTCCGCAACGGCCCGGCCATCGCTGGCCGGACTTTCCGATGCCGGCGCGAAACCGTAGTACAGCCCGCCTCGCGCGTCGTCCCAGGAGCGCTGCGTCGCGGTGTCGAACAGGTGCCGCGCCGTGGGCAGCAGCCACTCGATGCCGGTGTAGCGGTCCAGGATCAACAGCAGCTTGGCCCATTCGGTCTGGTGCCCGGGCTGGAAGCCCCACGGCCGGAACAGGTGCCTGGGATCGTCGCGGTTGTAGTCCCAGTCGACGTTCCAGTCGCTGTCGTAGTGCTCCCAGACCAGGCCGCCGGCCTTGGCCGCCTGGCGCCGGGTCATGTGGTCGGCCAGCAGCAGCGCGCGATCCAGGTAGCGCTGCTCGCCACTGGCCTCGTACGCGGCCAGCATCGCCTCGCACATGTGCATGTTGGCGTTCTGGCCGCGATAGCCGCTGAAGTTCCACTGCGCGTCGGCCTCGTCCTTGTACAGCCCGAACGCCGGCTCCCAGAAGCGCTTTTCCAGCAGTTGCCAGGTCTCCTCCATCCAGGCGCGGGCCTGCTCGATCCCGGCCTTCAGCCCGCACGAATACGCCAGCAGCACGAACGCCACGCCGTAGCAGTGGTTCATGTCGTCCTCGACCACGCCGTCGCGCAGCGTCCACGCGTAGCCGCCGGTGGCCGGGTTGCGGTGGACCTGGCGCAGGTAGCGCAGCCCGTGGTGGACCGCTTCCAGGTACTCGGCGTCGCCGAACTCGCGGTACGCCATCGCGTAGTTGAAGACGAAGCGGGTGCTGCTCACCAGGTGGCGATGGCCGGCGTCGTAGACGCTGCCGTCGTCGCGGAAGTAGTGGAAGAAGCCGCCGGCCGGATCGATCGCGCGCGGATGGTAGAACGCCATCGTCTCGGCGATGTGGTCGCGGAGGAAGGCGGGGGAACGAAAGTCCGGGATAGGGGTCTCGGGCACGACGGTCACGCTTGCTCCTGCATCAACGAAATCACTTCGGGGTAGGTGGGCATCGCGGCGAACGCCCCCTTGCGGGTGACCGCCAGCGCGCCGGCGGCCGCGGCGAAACGCACCAGCGCCGCGATCCTGCCGGGACTGCCGCACACCTCCTCCAGGCTGCCGCCGTCGCGCGCCAGGCCGAACAGCAGTCCGCCGACGAACGCGTCGCCGGCGCCGGTGGTGTCCTGCACCGCCACCTCGAACACCGGTACCTGTCCGGAGTCCTCGCGGGTGAACCAGTGCACCGGGCTGCCGGCGTCGGTGACCAGCAGCCAGCGGGTGCGTCCCTGCCAGAGCCTGGCGGTCACCGCCGCGGCGTCGCCGGCCACGGTGTCGGCCAGGTAGTCCAGCTCCTCGCGCGACAGCTTGACCACGTCGGCCAGCGCCAGCGCCTGCCACAGCCGCGGCGCGGGATCGGCCGCCTGCGGCCACAGCATCGGGCGCAGGTTGAGGTCCATGCTCACCACCGCACCGGCCGCGGCGGCCCGGCGCATGCCCTCCAGCGTGGTGTCGGCGATCTCCACCTCGGTCAGGCTGTTGGAACAGACGTGGAACAGGCCGGCGCCCTCGAACAGGCCGTCGGCGAAATCGCCGGCGCGGAACAGCAGGTCCGCGGCCGGCGGGCGGTAGAAACTGAAGCTGCGCTCGCCGGAAGCATCGAGCGCGACGAACGCCAGCGCGGTCTTGGCCGCGTCGGTGCGGGCGACGCCGCGGGTGTCGACGCCGGCCTGCTCCAGGCTCTGCAGCAGGAAGTCGCCGAACATGTCGCGGCCGAGCATGCCGACGAAGTGGCTCTGGCCGCCGAGCCGGGCCACCGCCACGGCGACGTTGGCCGGCGCGCCGCCGGCATGCTGCAGGAACGCGCGCGGCGCCTCGGCCTCCGCCGGGGCGGCGAGCATGTCGATCAACGCCTCGCCGAAACAGACGATCTTGCCCTGCATCCGCTTCACGCCTTCCGTTCGGCCAGGTCGCCGCGCACGCGCGAACCCCACAGGCCGTAGAACACGATGTACAGGTAGCACGCCGCCGGCAGCAGGAACGAGGGATGCAGGCCGACGCCGTCGGCCAGCAGGCCCTGGACGTACGGCACGATCGCGCCACCGACGATCGCCATCACCAGCAGGCTGGAGGCGCGCCCGGTCAGCGGTCCCAGCCGCTCGATGCCCAGCGCGAAGATGGTCGGGAACATGATCGAGTTGAACAGGCCGATCGCCACCAGCGAATACACCGCGGTCATGCCGGTGCTGGAAACCGAGACGACCAGCAGCAGCGCATTGACCAGCGCGAACAGCGACAGCAGCAGGCGCGGCGAGATCCGGGCCAGCAGCGCCGAGCCGATGAAGCGGCCGATCATCGCCAGGGTCCAGTACGCCGATACGTAGTGGGTCGCCTGCGCTTCGCTGAAACCGCCGATCTCCGGCATCGCGAAGTAGTTCACCATCAGGCTGCCGATCGACACCTCGGCGCCGACGTAGAAGAAGATCGCCAGCACGCCGAACAGCACGTGCCGGTGGCGCAGCGCCTCGCCCAGGGTGTGCCTGTGGCCGGCGTCGCCCTTCTCGGTCGCCTCGGTCAGCGACGGCAGCCGGAACAGGTAGACGAACACCGCCAGCAGGAACAGCACCACGGCCAGGCCCAGGTACGGCCCCTGCACCGCCTGCGCCTCCTGCGCGCGGTAGGCCAGCTGCTCGACCTGCGGCAGCGCCTCGATCTGCTCGCTGCTCTTGACCGCGTTGGCCAGGATCAGCCAGCCGCCGAACAGCGGCGCGATCGCGGTGCCCAGCGAATTGAACGCCTGCGCCAGGGTCAGCCGGCTCGAGGCGCTGCGCTCGGGACCGAGCAGCGAGACATAGGGGTTGGCCGCCACCTGCAGCACCGTGATGCCCGAGGCCAGCACGAACAGCGCGCCGAGAAAGGCACCGTAGATGCGCAGCTCCGACGCCGGCCAGAAGCCGAGCGCGCCGATGCCGGCGATCGCCAGGCCGGCGACGATGCCGTTCTTGTAGCCGAGCCGGTCGACCAGCCGCTCGGCCGGCAGCGACATCAGGAAGTACGCGCCGAAAAAGGTGAACTGCACCAGCATCGCCTGGGCGAAGTTGAGTTCGAACACCGCCTTCAGGTGCGGGATGAGGATGTCGTTGAGGCAGGTCAGGAAGCCCCACATGAAGAAGATCGTGGTGGCCACCGACAGGGCGACACGGTTGTTGACGGGAGGTTTGGTGGTCATCGGGCGGTTCGCTCGGAGGAAGAGGATGCGTGCACGCGGGCGGCGTCACGGCGGTTGCGGGAATCGGATGATGCCGGTGCGCCGCGGCTGGCGCGGATCCGGCGCCACGCGGCAGCGGGTTCGCGGATGCGCGGCGGCGTCAGCTGGGCC
>DNXT01000081.1 GCA_003505795.1 Lysobacteraceae bacterium
GCCCGGATAACTGTTGGTGGCTGGATCGAACGCACCCAGCGTACTGCGCTCGGCGATCTCCAGCGTGCCCTTGCGTACCTGTATCCAGCCACTGGGTGCCTTGGGCGTGCCGACGGCGACGACCGCGTCCTGTGCGGTTATCTGTTGGTCGGCCTTGGTCGGAAGCGCGAGCTTGGCGCCCTTGTCGACCTTCAGCAGCACCTTCTGCTTCGCATCCAGTTGCTTGGCCCGTTCATGGCTCTTGGCGATGAAGCCCTTGATGTCGTCCGCCGTGAAGACGTCGAGCTGGGCCAAGGGACGGGGACGGGCACTGGCCATGGGATTGGTGTCGATGTAGCGCTCGTATTGGCCGAGATAGCCGATCAGCTCGCCCGCCTTGATGGGCTTCGGCTCGGACAGGACATGGACCGTGTCCTTCGTCGGTTCGGCTCCCGCCAGGGTCAGCCCCTCCTTGCTCTTGGGCGAACCCTTGAATACGTATGTTCCGGTCACGTCGTCGGGATACGTGGTCCCGCTGACGACCTCGGTGATCTTGAAGTACCCTTTCTTCTTGGGGTTTTCATCACCCAGCTTCAGCTTGACGCCGCGCGGTGCGAAGCCGGCGTATTGGTTCTCGGCCGTACGCAGGTTGATGCCGGGCCCGCTGCCTTCGGGGATGAAAGCGTTCTTGGTGCGATCCTGGTCGACGGCCTTGTCGCCCACCAGATAGGTCGCGTCGCCCCAGTAGCCAGGCCTGGGCTTCTTCGCATCCAGCTTCTGGTAGCCGGCCCAGTCCAGCAGATGCAGGTAGACGCTGTAGAAGATCAACGACGGCTCTTCGGTCTTCTGGTCGGTTTTTTGCGGAGTGCTGTCCGGAGCGGGCGCAGTCTTGTCCTGGTCCTTCTGATCCTGCGGCTTGGCCGCGGGCGCAGGCGGCAGCTCCAGCCTGTGGCGCACCAGGGTGAAGCCGCGCGAGTAGAGTGCCTTGCCGGTGCTGTATTCAACCGAGGAGTATTGCGACTCGACCTGGTAGGCGACGACTTCGCCCTCGCCGATGCAGCAAACGCCATCTTCCTGCTGCAGCGTCGCGCCGGTCTGCGCATCGAAATGGATGCCGCCGTGCCATTGGCCATTGGCGCCTATGGGATAGAAGCCGTCGGATGCATTGGATAGCGCCTGGAAGTAGACCCGTGCGTCGTCCACGTTGGTGGGCTTTGCATCGGGCGTGCCTTGCTCCGCCTTCTTCTGGAACGGGTAGGCCAGCTTGCCGATCTTCGTCGGCGTCTTTTTTCCGTTGTCGGCCATGTCAATGTCTTCCTTGTAGAGATCAGCCCGAGAAGTCGAGCATGCGGTCGGGTTCCAGGTGCACCAGTCCATCGGGCAGCGCCAGCTTGGCATCGCCACCCTGCGCACCCAGGAACGGATGCTCGCTGGCCTTGACCGTGAAGTTGCCGGGGCAGGCGAAGGTGATGTCGCCGCCTTCCAGGGTGATGCTGCTCTGGCCGGCCTGCAGCACGATCTTCTGCTGGGCCAGCACCTCGATCCGGGTATCGGTGGCGGTGACCGTGACCGCCTGGTCGGCCAGCACCTCGAGTTCGCCGGTGTGCGCCTGCAGGCTGACCGGGCCGGCCGCGGCAATGACCTTGACCGGGCCTTGTTGCGCGAACAGCGCGGCGTGCTGGCCCACGATCGTGGCGAGGGTCCTGCCGGCCGCCGCGTGCAGGTCGTCCTGCGCGGTCAGCTGCAGGTGCTGGCCGGCGTAGCCGACGCCGCTGTTTGGCGTGGTCCAGGCGATGTGATCGGGCGACTCGGCCAGCAGGCGCGGCTCGGCGAAGCGTTCGACCGGCGCCTGGCCGGGGCTGCGGCCGTCGCTGCCGGGCTTGGTCGCGGCCTGGCCGCCGACGCTGCCGCCGTACTTGCCGTCGACCTCGGGGTCGAGGCTCCGGTGCAGGGCCTCGATGCTGGAGCGAGCCTCCAGTCCGGCTACCTGCTGGGCCTGCAGCGTGTCGTGCAGGCCCTCGCTGGTGCGCTGGGCGCCCTTGAGCTGGCTGACCGCCTCGTGGGCGTCCAGCTGCGTCGAGGCGGCCTGCGCGCGTGCCGTGGTCGACAGCAGCAGGCCTTGCGCGGCGTGGACGTTGCCCCAGCCGGCGCTGGCCAGCTCGAAGCCCTGCCCGCGCAGCGCGCCGCGGTTGCTGTCGCCGCCCTGCAGCAGGTAGCCCAACTGTAGGGTGGAATCGGCCTGGGTGGTATGCAGGCGCGTGCGCAGCTGGCCCGGGGTGTCGTCGAGCAGCCACTGCTGGCTGCCGCTGCCGTCGTGCGCGGTGGTATGCAGGCCGCTGAGCGTGCCGGGATGGTTGGCTTGGCCCTGCAGGCCGCCGCCGAACGGCGGGGCGACCTCGCCGTTGTACAGCTGTCCGGTGATGCGCGGCTGGTCGATGTCCCCGTGCAGGAACTCGACCAGGACCTCGGCACCGACGCGCGGCAGGAAGTGGGTGCCCCAGTTCGGACCGGCGACCCACTCGGCCACCGGCACCCAGGTGCCGCTGCTGGCATCGCCTGGCGCGTGGCCGTCGTCGTCGTCCAGGCCGCCGGCATTGGGTGCGCTGCCGCGTTGCCAGGCGAACTGGACGCGCACCTGGTGGTCGCGGTTCGGCGTGACCGCGGCATCGGCCTGGCCGACCACGCGCGCGGTCAATGGACCCTGCAGCAGGGGGCGGTCGTGCGGCAATGCGCGCAGCGGCGTGCCTTCGGGCACGGCCACGAAGCGGTTGCGGTAGCCGCCGTTGTCCATGGCGTCACGGCCGAGCAGCGTGGCGATGCCGGTATCGAGGTTGTTGCGGGCGTGGTGCTCGACGGCGAGCACGGCAAAGCGCTGGCCGCCGTAGTGCGGATGCTGGCTCAGGCCGAAGCGGGTGCCGCTGGCGAGGGTGCGTACGCTGCCGGCGCCGGCGTGCAACACGGCGGCGACGCGCAGGGCCTCGAGCCGGTGCTGCGCGTCATCGCTGGCCGAGGCATCGTCGCCGAAGCGGCCCGCGCGGGGTTGCACGTAGACTTCCAGCGGCGGCAGCGCGCCGCTGCTGGCTTCGCTCTGCGCACCGGTGGCGACGAGCTTTTCGGAATGCCAGCTGGCGACCGAAAGCGCACTGGGCGTGACCCGGCGCTGGGCGCCGAAAGCGCCGATGGTGTCGGTGGCCTCGGCGATGTCGCTGCGATGGAAGCGCAATGTGCCGGCATCGGCCAGTGAGGCCTGCGGATCGAACACCACCAGGGTATGTTCGCCGCCGTCGTCGCCGGTGGCGTGGTCGAAGCGCCAGGCCAGGCCGGCCTCGGCCAGCAGGCGGGTGACGAAATCCCAGTCGCTCTCGCGATACTGGGTGGTGATCGGCCGCACCGGCAACGCCTGCTGGATGTCGAAGCGGAAGCGCGCCTGCGGGTACTGCGCGAAGATCCGCTCGCACACCGCCCGCAGGTCCAGGTCCTGGAAGATCACCGCGTTGCGGCGCAGGGCGAGCAGGGCGGTCCATGGCTCGAGGGTGAGGCGCAAGCGGGTCAGGCCGCCGTCGCCGCCGAGGAAGGCGGTCTCGGTGCACAGGCCGTTCCAGGGACGCATGCCGCCATCGTCGCGCAGCAGTTGCAGCGTCAGCGGCTGTTCCAGCAGTGCGTCGAGATCGATGTCGCTGCGCGTCGACAGGCAGTCGATCTGGAACCGGAACGGCGCGCAGACGGCTTCGTGGCCCTGGATGTGTTCGACCACCAACCCCGCGATCGGGGCCTGCAGCTGGATCAGACGCGCATGCTGCGATGGCGCTCCGAGCGCCGCGAGTGGCGTGTTGGCGATATCCATATCGAATGACTCATGGCAGGGTGATCGTGATGTGGGCGGTTCGCTGCGGCATCTGCACTACATCGCTGTAGGCGGCCATCTGCTTCTCGGTCTGGTGGCCGAGGTAGGTGCGCAGGCCGAAGAAGCCGAGCAGGCCGAAGGCCGCCACCAGCGCGGCCGGCAGCCACAGCGGCACCACGCGGCGCAGGCTGTGACGGACATTGTCCGGCGGCAGCGCATGCGGTGCGAACCCATGGCGCTTGCCCTTGAGGTAGACGATCTCGTCGCCCAGGCGTGCGGTCAGGTAGCCGAGCTTCTCCACGCCTTCCAGGCGGTACTTGCCCTCGAAGCCGAGCAGCAGGCAGTAGTGGTAGACCTCGAGCGACGGCAGGCGCGCGGCCCCCTGGCGACGCAGTTCTTCGAGCCGGTCGAAGAAGTGCTCGCCGGCCAGGTGTTCGCCGAACAGGCGCAGCTGCAGCGGATTGCGCTCCCAGGCCTCCTGCAGATGCGAGGGCTGGGACAGGATGGCCTCGTCCACAGCGGCGCAGAAGGCGTACTTTGCGGCATAGATGTCCTCGGCGGAGATGCCGAGCTTGATCGCGCCGCGCTCCATGCCGTCGAGGAACTTCTGCACGGTCGACACGAACGACTCGCCATCGGCCGGCAGTTGCCCGCGCTTGAGCAGCAACAGCAGGTAGAAGCCGTCGGCCATCAGGTCCTGCAGACTTTGCGGCGTCGTGGCGGCCGCGCCGGGCGCGGCCATCTGTCCGTGGGACATCAGTGACGGCATGGGGCCGGGCGTGGGAGGGAGAGTCTGGTTCATGACGTCACCGCGATCAGTTCCATCTTCAGGTCATGGACGCCGGCCGGCACGTAGATCATGATGGATTGCGCCTTCAGCATCCGCTCGTAGAGCGCCCCGCGCGTGTCGAGTTGGAAGTAATGGTTGCCAGGGCGTACGGGAATCGCCGCCGGCACCTGCGCGGCATGGCTGAGCTTGACCCCAGGCAGCGCCGATAGCACGCACTTCTCCACGTCGTCGGGCGCGCCGACCTTGAACCGCACCGGCACGCTCTGCACCAGTTCCTGGCCGGGCAGGGCGGCGGCAACCGCCAGGTAGAACGTTGCACCCTCGTCGATGCGCTGGGAGTCCAGCCGTCCGAGGTGGAACGACGGCTTCACCTCGGTCAGGGCGATCTGGAAGTAACGCGTGGAGATCACCGTGTCGAGCAGGTCGCGCGCGATCTCGAACAGCCGCTCGAAGTCGCCTTGCGGCCGCTCGTGCCGATAATGCGGCAGGTCTCCGAGCTGGTAGCTGCTGGAGAACGTCATCAATGCCCCGGCCATGCGCAGCAGTTCCTGGTGCAGGCGCTCCGGATGCAGGCGTGGATGCTGCAGCAGATGGGAAAGCGCCCCGAACGAACTGTTGATCGTGTGCAGCAACCAGAACGACGCGATGTCGCCGGAGCGGAATTCGATGATGTTCTGCGAGGTCTGCCGATGCACTCCATAGAGGGCGTCGACCTTGGCCTGCAGCGAATCGAGCATGCCGCGCAGGTGGCGAACGAGCACCGGCGAGGCCTGCAGGCTGACGCAGGGCGGGATGAAGTCTTCGTCCAGCTCGAAGCCGCCGGTCGAGGTCCGGCGGATGCGCGCCACCGGAACGGATGCATAGGCATCGCGTGGCTGATCGTCGGTAAGCAGTCGTGCCGACTTGCCGAGGTAGGCCAGCTCGGCATCGGCGGCGTCGGTGAACAGATCCTTGGTCGGATGGTCGGCCTGGCGGTAGCGCGCCGCCTGGACCGAGCCGGCGCCGGCACAGTTGTCGCCGTCATCGCGCAGCAAGGGCAGGGCGAGGTGGATCGTGGTCGCCTGCATGCCCGCGGGCAGCTCCTTCAGCGAAATCGCGTCGGGTAGCGCATCGTGCGCGGGAGCGTCGTAGGGTTCGCTGTCGGCGAACACCACGGAAAGGTCGAGCGGCCGCAGCGTGCCTCCCGCCAGCGCCTGCGGGTCGAAACGGATGCGGCGGCATCCCCATCCGTACGGGTGCAACACCGTCGACAGGTCCTGCAGCCGCGCCTCGTGATAGGCGTCCTGGCGCTGGAAATGCTGAGGGCGCAGGAACAGGCCCTCGCCCCACAATACCTTGGACATCCTGCTTACATGTGACACGGTTCGATCCTTGAGGGGCATTGCCGGGCATCGTTGCCGCAGCGGGGGCGCCCGGCGAAGACGTTGCCGGGCGGGGCGGGGCGGGAGATCGCATCGCCGGGGCGCAATACTAAAGCACGCTCTGGAACCATCGTCCTGTCCATCGCCGCATTCACTTGGTGCAACGCACGGACGCAAGGCTGGCCGGATCGCCGGACAGCTGGGTCAGCAATGCCGCACTGTCCGCGGTCGTCAGCGCGCAGGCGTGCACGCCTATGGTGATGCCGTCGAGCGGCAGTTGCTTGGCATTGGCGTCGAACGCCAGTCGCCAGCGGATTTCCGCGGGTGCGCGGAACAGGGCGACCACGCCGATCGCGCCGGTGCCGGCGGAGAGCTTCTCGTCCAGGTTCTGCCGGGTGCCGGGCATCAGCACGATCTCGTTGACCGACAGTGCGTCGGCGCCGAGCGCCGCCTGTTCGCCGGCCTGGTCGAGGAACGCATTGAACGGCGCCTTCTCGAAGCGTTGCGCGCTGCGCAGATGGTAGATCTTGACGATGGCCGCGGTGGGGCGGTTGTCCGTGCCGGAATTGAGATTGCTGCCGGCGAAGAGCCGCAGCTGGATCGTGGGCGGTTCGGCCGGCTTGGCCTCGCGCAGTCCCACCGCCTGCAGGGTCTTGTCGATGCCGCCGCGCAATCCGCCGCTGGCGCAACCGCAAAGTGTGATAGATATCACAAATAGCAGGGCGGCAGCGCGAGCAATACGGAGGCGGGTTCCCGGCATGCGTACAAATCCTGTGGACGCTTCGACAATGTTGCCGCGAATCACGCGTGGTGTTTGCCACGCTTCACGCTTGACCGGCGGTCTGGTCCGCACTATACCGGCCAGCTGGCGCGGTTGTACACTTGATCCAGGCTGACCTCGGAACTTCTCCCGCAGCAATATCGGCCCCGTGGGGAACATCTGAAGGGAATGTGTTTTGTCTTATCAAGGAGAACTTAAGGTGAGGAAGATGATGGTCGCGGCTCGGCCGCTGCTGGGCGCGCTGCTGGTAACGGCGATGGTCGGTTGTGCCAGTACCCCCAAGGCCAAGGCGCCCCCGCCGTCGTTCGACGCGGTGATGTCGCAGGCCGAGGCCCAGGTGGCCACCGCTGGTGCCGACGCGGCCATTACCGCGTTCGAAGATGCCGCCAAGGTCGACCCGACCCGGAAGGAGCCCTGGGTCCGCATCGCGCAATTGCAGTTCGACCGCAACAACTACGCGCGCGCCATCGTCGCCGCCGAGGAGGTATTGCAGCGCGATCCCGACGACCTGGTCGCCGACGGCGTGATCACGGTGGCCGGCTTCCGCATCGCCAACCAGTCCCTGCAGCGCCTGCAGGGGCGCGGCGCACTTGCCTCCGATACCGCGCGCAAGGAAGCCGAGACGCTCGCCGCGACCCTGCGCGCGACCATGGGCGACAGCATCCTCGCGCCCGAAAAGCCCAAGCGCGCGCCCGTGCGCCGCAGCAGCACCCCCCGTACGCCCGCCGCACCTGGAACGCAAGCTCAGCCCGCCCCCAAGCAGGAGAGCAAGCCGGCCAGTTCCGATCCCTTCAAGAACCTCGGTGGCAACTGACCGCCGTTCGTTCTCCCCCATTCTGTACCTGTAAGGAGACGCCTGCATGGCCAAGAAGGACAGCATCCAGAAACGACTTCAGAAGATCCGGCCGCCGCGTGTGCAGCTGACCTACGACGTCGAGAAAGGCGATGCGATTGAACAGAAGGAACTGCCATTCGTGGTGGGCGTGCTCGGCGACTTCAGCGGCAATCCGGAGCAGCCGCTGCCGAAGGTCAAGGACCGCAAGTTCGTCAACGTCGATCTGGACAACTTCGACGAAGTGATGGAAGGCGTTGCGCCGCGTGCGGTATATCGTGTTCCGAACAAGATCAGCGACGGCGGCGGCGAGTTCGCCGTGGAACTGAAGTTCAAGTCCATCGACGATTTTCGGCCGGAAGCAGTGGTCGAGCAGATCGAACCGCTGCGCAAGCTGCTCGAGTCCCGTACCAAGCTGGCCGACTTGCGCAACAAGCTTGCTGGCAACGAGAAGCTGGAGGACTTGCTGACCGACGTCCTGAACAACACCGAGCAGCTCAAGAAGCTTGGGCCGGACAAGGGGGAGTAAGCGATGAGCGTAGAAGCCACTAGGGCGAACGAGCAGGCCGGTGTCGTCGAGGCGGGCCTGCTCGACCAGATCGTCGAGCAGAGCAAGGTCGCCAAATCCGAAACCGAGCACAACCGCGCCAAGGACATCATCTCCGAGCTGGCGAAGGAGGTGCTGGAAGGCACCGTGGTGGTGTCGGACAACCTCAATCTGACCCTGGACGCGCGCATCGCGGAGATCGACCGGATCATTTCCGAGCAGCTCAGCGCCGTGATGCATGCGCCGGAGTTCCAGCAGTTGGAAAGCACCTGGCGCGGGCTGCACTACCTGTGCCAGCAGACCTCCACCGGGCCGACGATGAAGATCAAGGTCTTCAATTCGCCCAAGAAGGACCTGGTGCGCGACTTCAAGTCGGCGATCGACTTCGATCAGAGCGCACTGTTCAAGAAGGTCTACGAAGAAGAGTTCGGCACCTTCGGCGGCGCGCCGTTCGGTGCGCTGGTCGGCGACTACTACATCGGCCGCCAGCCGGAGGACATGTACTTCATCGAGCAGATGTCGCATGTCGCCGCCGCGGCGCATGCCCCGTTCATTTCGGCGGCGTCCGAAACCATGTTCGGGCTGGAAAGCTTCACCGACCTTGGCAAGCCGCGGGATCTCGCCAAGGTGTTCGATACCGTCGAGTACGCCAAGTGGAAGTCGTTCCGTGAGGCAGAGGACAGCCGCTACGTCGGGCTGACGCTGCCGCGCTTCCTGGGCCGCCTGCCGTACAACCCGAAGGACGGCACGACGGTCGAGGGCTTCAATTTCGTCGAAGAGGTCGAAGCCAGCGATCACAGCAAGTACCTGTGGTGCAACACCGCCTACGCGATGGCGGCGCGCCTGACCCAGGCGTTCGAGGACTACGGCTGGTGCGCGGCGATCCGTGGCGTGGAAGGCGGCGGCCTGGTCGAGGACCTGCCGACCCATACCTTCCGCACCGATGACGGCGAGGTCGCGCTGAAATGCCCGACCGAGATCGCCATCACCGACCGTCGCGAAAAGGAGCTGTCCGATCTCGGCTTCATGCCGCTGGTGCATTGCAAGAACACCGACTACGCGGCGTTCTTCGGTGCGCAGTCCGCGCAGAAGCCGAAGAAGTACAACACCGATTCCGCCAACGCCAATGCCATCCTTTCGGCGCAGCTGCAGTACATCTTCGCGGTTTCGCGCATCGCGCACTACCTCAAGGCGATGATGCGCGAAAAGATCGGAAGCTTCGCCTCGGCGCGCAACGTCGAGGATTTCCTGAACCGCTGGATCTCCCAGTACGTGCTGCTGGACGACAACGCGACCCAGGAAGCCAAGGCTCAGTACCCGTTGCGCGAAGCGACGGTTCAGGTTTCGGAAGTGCCGGGCAAGCCCGGTGTCTACCGTGCGGTGGCCTTCATCCGGCCACATTTCCAGCTCGATGAGCTGAGTGTTTCGTTGCGCCTGGTGGCCGAACTGCCGGCCGGAGCCAAGAAGGGGTAACGAGTTGCTGTCGCTGTAGCGTCGAGGGACGGAGATCCCAGCTTTTGCAGTCAGACGCAGCCCAGATACATGCGGGCATCCAACGTCGGGAGTGATCCCGGCAAATCTCACGGAAGAACGGAACTTAGGAGACCAGATTATGCAGCACGCTTTCCTTTCGATTGACACCATCAAGGGTGAGTCGCATGACGACAAGCACAAGGACTGGGTCGAGATCAAGTCGTTCTCGCAGGACCTTCTGCAGCCGCGTTCGGCAACCGCGTCGACCTCCGGCGGTTCCACCGCCGCGCGCGTCAACCTGTCGCCGATCGAAATCGTCAAGTCGATCGACCTCGCCTCCACCGCTCTGAACCAGGCATGTGCCAACGGCACGACCTTCCCGAAGGCCCGCATCGAATTCATGCGTGCCGACAAGGATGGCAATGCCATCAACTATTACCTGGTCGAGCTGTTGAACGTCCTCGTACACCGCGTCACCACCACGGTGGACGAAGACGGCATGCCGCAGGAAGTGGTCCAGCTGAGCTACGGCGCCATCAAGTGGACCTACAACCAGCAGAAGCCGGAAGGCGGTATCGGTGGCAAGGCGGTCGCTCAGTGGAGCGCCACCAAGAACATCCCGAACTACACCGTCTGATGTGTCAATGCGATGGCGCCCTTGGGCGCCATCGCATCTAGTCGCCGTCCTGCGTGGCGTGCGGTGCGAACAGGAAGACCGGAGCCGGGGGTCCTGGCTCATGGCGGCAGGCATGGATATGCCTTGAAAGAGAACGACGATGAAAGGACTCGAACCCAGCCTGCTCGAGAAATTGTTCGACGACGCGCCCAAGTCCACGGCCGGTAACGGCTACAAGGCGGTGTCGCTGGAGCAGCACAAGGAGTCCATAGCGCGCGATCTGGAAGGATTGCTCAACTCGCGTGCGGCCTTCAACGAAGATACCTTGGCCGAATTTCCCAATTGCCGCCAATCGCTGATGACCTATGGGCTTGGCGACTTTTCGGCAATGAGCCTGGCCAACGCCTATGACCGCGCAGCCATCTGCCGCTCGCTCGAGCAGGCGGTGGCGCGGCACGAGCGCCGGTTGCGCAACGTCAACGTCAAACTCGAGGCCGGTGCGCAACTGGGCAGCGGCCTGCACTTCACCATTCATGCGCTGCTGGACATGGAACTGGCCCGGGAGCCGGTGAGTTTCGACGCGATGCTGCAGCCGTCCACGCTTCAATACCAGGTCAGCCGCATGCGCCGGCAGGCGGTTTCCTGACATGCAGGACCTGTTGCCGTTCTATGAGCGCGAGCTGGCCTACCTGCGCCGCTATGGCCGCGAATTCGCCGAGCGCTATCCCAAGATCGCCGGTCGCCTGCAGCTGTCCTCGGAAGGCAGCCAGGATCCCCACGTCGAGCGCCTGATCGAGGCGTTCGCGTTCATGGGCGCGCGCATATCCAAGCGCATAGAGGACGACTATCCCGAGTTCACCGATGCGTTGCTGGAGGTGCTGTATCCGCACTACCTGCGTCCATTCCCGTCGTGCTCGATCGCATACTTCGACATGGAGGGCGTGGCTGGCAAGCTGAGCGCACCCGTGACCATACCGCGCGGTACGCTGCTGCAGTCGCGCCTGGTCAAGGGCGTGAGCTGCCGCTTCCGCACCGCCTACGACGTGGTGCTGGCGCCGATCGGGATGCGGGAAGCCCACTACCGTGCGGTGGCCGAGCCGCCGATGGCGACATCGCTGCCTGCCGGAAGCGGCGGCCAGATATCGCTGAGCTTCGCGCTGCTCTCGGACCAGGCGAGTTTCGCCGCGCCGGGGACGGACGCACTGCGATTCTTCGTCGACGGCGAGCCGTCATTCTGCGCCGCGATGCGCGACGCGCTGGCCCTGGACGTGAAGGCCTGCTACGTGGAGGCCGACGGCTGCGGACGCTGGCGCCGGCTCGACGCCAACCCGCTGCGGCAGGTCGGGTTCGGCGAGGATGAAGCGCTGGTGGATTTCCCGGCGCGCTCGCATCCGGCCTATCGATTGCTGACGGAGCTGTTCGGCTTCCCGGAGAAGTTCGGCTTCTTCGATCTTCCCCTGAAGCAGGTCGCCGCCGGCGCGAGCCGTTGGTTCACCTTGCACCTGGTGCTGAAGGCATCGCCGCCGGATCGCGCGAGCAGTCATGTGCTCGAAGAGCTTGGGCGCGAGCATATCCGCCTGGGATGCACGCCGATCGTCAACCTGTTCGAGCAGCCGGGTGATCCTATCCGCGTGACCCAGCGCACGGTGACCTATCCGGTGGTGGCCGATGCGCGCCGCGCATATGCCTATGAGGTCTACTCGATCGATTCGGTGCATCGTGTCCGGCAGACTCCCCAGGGCGAGATGGTCCAGGAATTCCGCCCCTTCTACTCGCTGCACCACGGAGAGGATCCCGAGCGTACCGGCCAATACTGGCTGGCACGGCGCGACGAGAACGTTGCCTTGCATAGCCCCGGCTACGAGACCGAGGTCAGCTTCGTCGATCTGGACTTCAACCCGACCGCCCCGCAGACCGACGTGGTCAGCCTGCGGCTGACCTGCACCAATCGCGATCTGCCGACCCACCTGGCATTCGGCGTGGCCGGTGGCGACCTGTCGATGGAGGGCGGTACGCCGGCACGCGCGATCGCGCTGCTGCGCAAGCCGAGCAAGCCGCTTCGCTTCCGCCAGGGGCGCGGCGCGCAATGGCGATTGATCTCGCATCTTTCCTTGAATCAACTTTCGCTGACGGGCAGTGGCCTGTCGGCGCTGAAGGAGATGCTGCGGCTGTACGACCTCACCGGTTCGAGCGTGTCCTCAAGGCAGGTCGATGGCATCGTCGCGCTCGAGCAGCATCCGGTGACCACCTGGATGCCAGGTCGGCATTTCGCCTCGGTCGTGCGCGGCCTGGAGGTGCGCCTGAGCATCAACGAGAGCCATTTCGTGGGCACCGGCGTAGCCGCGTTCGCCCAGGTGATGGATCACTTCTTTGCACTTTACGTGCATGCCAACAGCTTCACCCGGCTGGTGCTGGTGGCCAGCGAGTCAGGAGAGGAGATCGTTCGATGCCCGGCGCGAAGCGGCGAATCGATCCTGGCGTAGCCCAGCAACTCCTGGCCGAGCCGCATCGCTTCCAGTTCTTTCAGGCGATCCGGCTCCTGGAGCAGGTGTTCCAGCGCCAGGGCGCGCGCGCCAACCAGTCGGTCCCGGCGAAGATCCGGTTTCACAATACCCTGTCGCTGGGCTTCCCCTCGGCAGAGCTCGATCCGAGCAGCGAGGCCTATTCGCCACAGGGGGAGCGGCTCGAGGGCGAGGCGCTGGAGGCCGCGCTGCAGACCGATCTGGAAGGCCTCGGCGAGGTGCACCTGACGCCGCAGTTCATGGGGCTGCTCGGCGTCACGGGCGCGTTGCCCCTGCACTACACCGAAACCCTGCAGGAACGCGAGATCTACCTTCGCGACCGCACCGCACGCGCGTTCCTGGACATCTTCTCCAATCGCGCGGTGGCCCTGCACTACGCCGCATGGAAAAAGCACCGGCTGGCGCTGCAGTACGAGCTGGACCGCCGCGAGCGGTTCATGCCGCTGATCCTGTCGCTGCTGGGAATGGGCATGCCCGGCCTGCGCGAGCGCATGCTCGACGAACGCAGCAAGATCTTCGACCAGGCCGTGGCCTACTACGCCGGGGCGATTCGCCAGCGGCCGATGTCGGCGCCGATGCTGCGGCGCCTGCTGGCGGACTATTTCCGCGTGCCGGTGAAAGTCGAGCAATTCGTGGGTGCCTGGTACAAGGTGCCGGCTAGCCAGGCCACCCGTCTGGGAATGGGCAATGCGACGCTCGGTTCCAGTGCCCTGGCCGGTGATCGGGTATGGCAGCGCGACCTGCGGCTGCGCCTGGACATCGGGCCGCTGCGCCGGCACGAGTTCGACGCGCTGCTGCCCGGCGGCGACGCCGCCGACGCGCTGTCCAAATGGCTGTCGTTGCTGATCGGCGGCGGCCTCGAATACGAGGTACGGCTGGTGCTGCACGCCGAGGACGTACGCCAGGCCGGGATCGGGAATGGCCACTCGGCGCGGCTGGGCTGGGATGGCTACCTGACCACGCAGCCAGCCACCGAGCACCGCGCCGACGCCAGCTACGGCTTACATACACTGCAATGACCCGTCGCATCCGCCGACGCACCGGAATCCAGCAAGGAGCATTGTTTCCCGCATGAGCATCAACCTGAAGACCCTGATCGGAAAGCTCGACGACACCTGCCGCCTGGCCGCTGAGCGTGCCGCGAACCTGTGCATGGCGCGCGGCAACTACGAGGTCGACCTGGAACACCTGTTCCTGGCACTGCTGGAGCAACCGCAGAGCGACTTCGCGCTGATCGCGCGCCGCTGCGGAATCTCGCTGGAACTGCTGGAAAAGGACCTGTCCGACGAAGTCGCGCGTTTCAAGAACGGCAACACGCGCACGCCGGTGTTCTCGCAGCACCTGCCCACCCTGTTCGAGCATGCCTGGCTGATCGCCTCGCTGGATTCGCAGACCACCCGCATCCGCAGCGGTCACCTGCTGCTTGCGTTGCTGACCGAGCCCGGCCTGTCGCAGCTGGCGTACCGGGGTTCCAAGCTGTTCGTGCGCTTCAAGCTCGATGAGCTCAAGCATGACTTCGCCAAGCTCACCGAAGGGTCCCAGGAGGCGGGCCAGGCGGTGCGCTTTGCCGGTGCAGGGGATGCGGAGCCCGCGGAGCAGGATCCGGCACAACCGGCGGCGGCCGGCCTGTCCAAGACGCCGGCGCTCGACCAGTTCACCAACAACCTCACCCAGCGTGCGCGCGAGGGCCACATCGACCCGGTGATCGGTCGCGACGGCGAGATCCGCCAGGTCATCGACATCCTGATGCGCCGCCGCCAGAACAACCCGATCCTCACCGGCGAGGCCGGCGTCGGCAAGACCGCGGTGGTCGAGGGCCTGGCGCGGCGCATCGCCGAGAAGGACGTGCCCGAGGTGCTGCAGGGCGTGGAGCTGCACGTGCTCGACCTGGGCCTGCTGCAGGCAGGTGCCAGCGTCAAGGGCGAGTTCGAGAACCGCCTGAGGAACGTGATCGACGAGGTCAAGAAGAGCCCGCATCCGATCATCCTGTTCATCGACGAGGCGCACACCATGATCGGTGCCGGCGGAACCGCCGGGCAGAACGATGCCGCCAACCTGCTCAAGCCGGCCTTGGCGCGCGGCGAGCTGCGCACGATCGCGGCCACCACCTGGGGCGAATACAAGAAGTACTTCGAGAAGGACGCCGCGCTGGCCCGCCGCTTCCAGGTGGTCAAGGTCGAGGAGCCGAGCGAGGCGCTCGCCTCGGCGATGCTGCGCGGCATGGTGCCATTGATGGAGAAGCATTTCGGCATCCGCGTGCTCGATGAGGCCGTGACCGAGGCCGTGCGCCTCTCGCACCGCTACATCAGCGGTCGCCAGCTGCCGGACAAGGCGGTCAGCGTGCTCGATACCGCCTGCGCCAAGGTCGCGCTCGGGCAGAGCGCAACGCCGGCGATCATCGAGGAGACGCGCAGGCACCTGGACCGGCTCGGCGCCGAGCTGGCGGCGCTGGAGCGCGAGGTCGCCGGCGGTGCGCGCCATCACGACGAGCGCCTGGGTGAATTGCGGCGGCTGCAGCAGGAGGCCGGCGCGGTGCTGGAAACCAACGAGCAACGCCTGGCCCGGGAACGCGAGCTCGCCGCAAAGGTGGTCGAGCTGCGCCAGCGCATGGAGCAGGGCGGAAGCGCGGCGGCCGGCGCAGAAGCCAAGCCCGCGCGTGGCAAGAAGGCCGCCGCGGCTGCCGTGTCGCCCGAGCAGGCCGAACTCGATGCGCTGCTGGCGCAGCTGCGCGAATTGCAGGGCGAGACGCCGATGGTGCCGCTGCAGGTCGATGGCAGCGTGGTCGCCGAGATCGTCTCGGCCTGGACCGGCGTGCCGCTCGGACGCATGGTCAAGGACGAGATCCGCGTGGTGCGCAACCTGAGCGCCCTGCTCAATGAGCGCGTGATCGGGCAGGACCACGCGCTCGACGCGGTTGCCCAGCGCGTGCGCACCGCCAGCGCCAAGCTCGAGGACCCGAACAAGCCGCGCGGCGTATTCATGTTCGTCGGGCCGTCCGGTGTCGGCAAGACCGAGACTGCCCTGGCGCTGGCGGACATTCTCTACGGCGGCGAGCGCAAGCTGATCACGATCAACATGAGCGAGTACCAGGAAGCGCACAGCGTCTCCGGCCTGAAGGGGTCGCCTCCCGGCTACGTCGGCTATGGCGAAGGCGGAGTGCTGACCGAGGCGGTGCGGCGCAATCCTTACAGCGTGGTGCTGCTGGACGAAGTCGAGAAAGCGCACCCGGACGTGCTGGAAATGTTCTTCCAGGTGTTCGACAAGGGCGTGATGGACGATGCCGAAGGCCGTGAAATCGACTTCCGCAACACCTTGATCATCCTTACCTCGAATGTGGGGTCCTCGCAGATCATGCAGGCCTGCCTGAACAAGGCCCCGGCGGAGCTGCCGGTCGCCGACGCGCTCGCCGAAGCGTTGCGGCCGGTGCTGATGAAGACGTTCAAGCCGGCGTTCCTGGGCCGGATGAAGGTGGTGCCGTACTATCCGATCGGCGATGATGTGCTGGCGCAGATCATTGCGCTCAAGCTCGGCCGCATCCGCGACCGCGTCGCCGCCAACCACAGGGCCGCGTTCCAATGGGACGACAGCCTGATCGAGGCGGTGCTGCAACGGTGCACGGAAGTGGATTCCGGCGCGCGCAACGTCGATCACATCCTCAGTGGCACGCTGTTGCCGGAAATCGCCGAGAACGTGCTGGCGACGATGGCCGAAGGTGGCAAGATCAACGCCATCAAGGTAGGTGCCGGCAAGAACGGCGCGTTCAAGTACAAGTTGAACTGACCGCGGGGTTTCCCGCGCTTCCAAAGGAGAGCAAGCATGGATTTCTATGGATTGGACCGCAGCAAGGCCCTGGCCCACTTCGACGGCGTCGCGCTGGGGCGTGCCGGCCGCCAGACCGACACGGTGCGGGGCTGGAACCGCCTGCGTCCGGAGAACCTGTTCGATCTGCTGGATGGCGCCGCACCGGAGGCGCGTCGCGATGCCCGCGACCTGGCGGCGCTGCTGACGCGCGCGCCGTGGCGTATCGACATGCAGGCGCCGCCGCAGGGCAAGGCCAACCAACTGGTAAGCAACGTGCGCGAAGTGAGCCTGAGCGCAGGTGGCCGCGAATACCGCCTGCAGCTTACCGAAGGCGTGCAACTGCAACTCGAGCGCATCAGCCAGGCCGGCTGACCCATCCACTGCCGGGCGCGGACAGGGGCGCGTCCGGGCGCTATCGAACGAGCAAGGAGCTGCTTCCATGGACGCGGTAGCCACTGTCCTGTCGGCGCTGGGTGCGCCCGGGCAACACGAACGCCTGCTACGGCTGCATACGCCGCTGGGGACGGACCGGCTGGTGCCGGCAAGCTTCACCGGTGTCGAGTCGGTGGATGGAGCGGGCTTCCGCTTCGAGGTGTCGGCATTGTCCGTCGATGCCGGCCTGGCGCTGGACGAATTGCTCGGCCGGCCGGTGCTGCTGGAACTGCTCGCTGCCGACTCGCATGCCGACCTGCGCCCGTTCCACGGCCACGTCACGCTGGCCGAACTGCAGGGCAGCAATGGCGGCCTGGCCTGCTATCGGCTGGTGATCGAGCCCTGGCTGGCGCTGCTCGACCAGCGCGTGGACAGCTACGTCTTCCACGACATGAGCGTGGTGGACATCGTCGAGAACGTGTTCGCCGACTATGTCGGCCAGGGTGCGCTCGATGCCGCCTGGCGCTGGGACCTGGCCGATCGCAACCTCTATACCAGGCGCAGCCTGACCACGCAGTACCAGGAGAGCGACCTGGCATTCGTGCGCCGGTTGCTGGCCGAGGAAGGCATCTACTACTGGTTCGAGCACGCCGGCGATCCCCAAGGCGATGCGTTCGGCGCACACACGCTGGTGCTGGCCGACCACGCGCAGGCGATGCGCGATGCCGGCACGGTACGCTTCCATCGCGCCGATGCCACCGAACAGGAGGACAGCCTGCAGCAGTGGTCGGTGTCGCGTCGCGCGCGGGCGAGCCGGCTGAGCCGGGCCAGCTGGGACTACCGCAGCCTGGACCTGCGCCCGGCCTCGGCGCAGGCCGACGCAGAAGATTTCGCCGCCGAGGACGCCGATACCAGCGGGCCGTACGGCTGGGTCGATCGGGCCCAGGGCCAGCGCCGCGCCCAGCAGCACCTGGATGCGCAGCGGGTGCGTTCGCACACCATCGTCGCGCATGGCCGCTGGCGCCGGCAGGCGCCGGGCACGCGCTTCGGCGTCAGCCAGCACCCGGGCATCGCCGCCGATGCGGGTTTCCTGTGCCTGCAGGTGCAGCACGAAGCCCGCAACAATCTGGGCGCGGAAGTGTTCGATGCACTGGAACAGGCCTTGGGCCCGCACCTTGCGCCGTCGGCGTTCCTGCCCGGGGCGCTGGCCGGGCGCGGCAGCGCCCGGGACGTACCGGCGGCGGCATCGACCGAGTTCTACGACAACCGCGTGCTGGCGATTCCGGCGACGCTGCCCTACCGCCCGCAGACCGAGGACGGGCACGGTGCGCGCCTGCACCCCAAGCCGAACGTGACCGGCACGCTGAGTGCGATCGTGGTCAGCGACGGTGAGCCGCTGCAGTCCGACCGCGATCACCGCATCAAGGTGCAGTTCGCCTGGCAGCGCGGCGGTAACGCCAGCAGCGGCCAGGCGCATCCCGGTGGCGAGGACAATGCCCCGGCCAACGCCAATGCCTGGACCTGGGTGCGGGTGATGACGCCCTGGGCCGGCGACAACTGGGGCGGGGTGGTGTTGCCGCGGCGCGGCCAGGAGGTGCTGGTCGGGTTCCTGGAAGGGGATATCGACCGCCCGGTGGTGCTGGGCGCGGTCTACAACGGCCGCGGCCAGGCCGATGCCGCCCACAACCAGCTCGGCGGCGGCGGGGCCGGTGCCACCGGCAATGCCGCGGCCTGGTTCGAGGGCAACGGACACGCGGCGGTGTTCACCGGCTTCAAGAGCCAGGCGCTGGCCGACAGCCAGTCCGGCACCGGCGGCTACCAGCAGCTGCGGCTGGACGACAGCCCCGGCCAGGGCCGGGCCGAACTGGCGACCACCCAGCACGCCAGCGTGCTGGCGCTGGGCCACCTCAAGGGCGGGACGGACAACGTGCGGGAAACCGAACGCGGCTTCGGCGCCGAACTGTCGACCCAGGCCTTTGGCGCGGTGCGCGCCGGCCAGGGCCTGCTGCTGACCAGCGAATCCGGCAACAGCCAGCTCGCCGCCGATGCCGCAGGCAGCCAGCTGCAGCAAGGCGACGACCTGCTCAAGAGCCTGGCCGACGCCGCGCGCACGCAGTTGGCCAACCTGCCCGACGAACCGGATAGCCTGCCCGCGCAAAATGGCTTGAAGACCTTGCGCGAGCAGCTCGATGCGACCACCAGCGGCAGCGCCAGCGCGGCCATCGGCGGGGGCGCGGGTACCGTTCCGGGCTGGAGCGCGCCGGTGCTGCTGGGTAGCGGCCAGGCAGGGGTGATGAGCCTGACTGCGGCCGACCAGGTGTGGGTGTCGGGCACGCAGACCACGCTGGCGGCGGGTGGCGCGCTGAACTGGATGAGCCAGGGCCACCTGGTGCTGGCGGTGGCCGGGGGCCTGGTGCTGTATACGCAGGGCGGCGAGCCGGCATCGGGCAGCCCGAACCAGGAGCAAGGCATCGCCCTGCACGCCGCGCAGGGCAAGGTCAGCGCGCGGGCGCACCGGAACACGGCCAAGCTCGCCGCCAAGACCGAGGTGCGCATCGCCAGCACCGCCGCCGACGTGCAGTTGTCGGCGCCGACCAAGCATCTGCTCGCCACCGCCGCCGGCGCCTATCTCCGGCTGGAAGGCGGCAACATCGAGCTGGGCGCGCCGGGCACGATCGAGTTCAAGGGCAGCAAGCGCGAATGGACGGGGCCGCAGAGCGCGTCGGGCACGCCGCCGAGCTTCGGCCAATCCGAGCCAAAGATGTGCGAGTTGGGAGCCAAGCTGGCGGACAGCAAGGGCGCGGCGCTGGTGCCGGTGGACTGATCCATGGAACTGATTCCGCATCGAGCGTTGCTGCAGGCGCAGTACGCGCTGGTCAATCCGATCCAGGTTCCCGGCAGTCAATACCAGGCGCTGCAATCCACGGCGCTGGTGCCGCGCGGGATGGAGCGGCACGCGCGCATGATGCCGCGCCTGCTGCACCTGGAAGCGCTCCGGGAAGAAGAACGGCTGGCCCTGCTGGATCGCTCGGAGCGCTGGCTGCAGCAGTTCGGCAATCATCTGCTTCCGGTGTTCATCGAGACCCGCCTTCCGCTGGAAAGGGTGGTGCAGGCACTGCGCCGCAGCATGCTGATCACCGACCTGCACGGCAAGCGCCACTGGCTCCGGTTGCATGATCCCCGCGTCCTCCGCCACCTGGGCTGGATCCTCGATGAGGCGCAGCGCCAGGTACTGCTCGGCGCCGGCGATGCATGGAACTTCCATGCCGGCGATCAGCGGGGATGGCAACGGATCGCGGTGACGGCGCAGGCAGGTGGACAGGGCGCAAAACCGGGCCTGGATGCACGTCAATGGCGTGAACTGAGCTTGTTGGGACCATTGAACGATGTCATGGAAGAAATGGCGCTGGATGCGGTGACCCTGGATTCGGCGGGTATTTCCGAGGCGATGCGGCTGTTGAAGCAGGCGCAGTCGCGGGGGATCGGCGACGAGGCCGAGTTGCGTGCCTATGTGTTGGCGCGCATGCGCTCGTGGGCACCGGGCAGTACCGATCACGCGGCCGATGCACGTACGCACCGGGCCGAGACCAAGGTGTGGGAAGCAAGCACCCAGCTGACAGGAAGGGATGGACGATGAGTACTGCGAACACGGAAGCCACTGAGGATCTCTGCCCCAACTGCACCAAGGTGGGCTTGCCGATCTTTCCACTGCGGTACGCGATTGCGCGCAACGATGCCACGGTCACGGAGAAGGCGCCTGCGCTGAAGGCACCCTTCGGCGCGGGGGTGAGCAGCATTGCGCTGCCTTCGGCCTCGGCCAGCTATACCCTGCGCACCCTGCGCGAGGGGTATCTGTACATGTTCAACGAGGCGCGCGGCGAGTGGAAGGCGTTCGAAGTCGACCGCCACGGCGTGCTGTTCGAATTCGATATCCGCAAACCGGCGCCGGCGCCGGCCGACGAGGACGACGACTACCGCGAGGTGTGCTCGCGCGACGGCAATCCGCCGTTGAGCGGCTGCGTGGTCATTCCCGATGCGAGCAAGGCCGGAAAGGTCTGGTTCGGCTTCACCACCATCCCCTGGACGCGTCGTACCTGGGAGAAGAACAAGCTGCAGAAGAACCGCGAAAAGCACATGCGCTGGATCGATGTCGGAAAGTGGATATCCAGTGGTGGCGAGGAGCAGCCGCATCTGGCGCCCTTGTCCCGGCTCAAGGAGAGCGTAGGCGAGTTCGCGATGACACCGCCGCCGCCGCCGCCGGGCAGCGGCGAGACCGAAGCCCAACGCCAGGCCCGTGAGCAGCGCAACGAGGCGGCCCGCCAAGCCAACCCCGGGAATCCCACCATCGAGCTGGCGCCGGTGACCGTGGTCGCGGCAGATTGCCCGGCGTTCGATTTCTCGCTATTCGACTTCCACCATCGCATCCACGAGGCCGAAGACCTGCTTGCCGCGGCGCAGGCGGCCGGCGAACGCGGACGTGTCCACACCGGCGGCAGCAAGGGCTTCGTGCCGGCGATGATCGCATTGACCGACCCAGGTGCCCTGGGTAGCGAGCTGAACGAGCTTGCCAAGGAAAAGACCCGCGACTGGTTGGACGAGCCGCAGCGCAAGCGACGCCACGAGTCGGCCACCATGATCGAGGCAATCCGCCAGGCCGTGCAGAACGGCGGCGAGATCAACGAGTCGGAGTCGCGCAAGACGACCGTAGGCATCCTCGGTGCGATCATGCCTGCGACCGTGGGTACGGCGTTGGGGGGGAAGCCCGGCATCGCGGGTGTTGCCGAAGGCATGCGACGGGCCGGGCGTCTGAGCCCGAAGGATCTCGACGAGATCCACGAGAGATCGTGGAAGAAGTACAGGAAGATGTACGACCACGCGGCGGTCGACAACTACTTCCGCAAGGAATTCCCCGCCGAGATGGATGCCTTTGCCAAGGCCAACATCGCGCCGTTGGACCAGGCCTACATCGGTTGGCTGGGCAGCCCGATGCTGCGCGATTGGATGAACCTCAACGCCGACGAGACCGATCTGAGGTCGGGCCTGGCGTATGCACACGCGCTGTATGTGGTGATCCAGGACGCATTGGGACGCACCAATGTATGCCGGTACATGGGAGAGTGCTTCCAGCTCGACCCGACCAGCGAGAATGCCATCTTCAGCCGGGCCATGGTCTTCAATCAGGACGAACTGGCGAGTGCCTGGGCCGAGGCCTCCGCCGGTACTCCCGCGCCGGCCACCGGCTGGGACGGGGTGGTCAATCGCCTCTGGAGCGGTTTCAACGCGCTGCTGACCTCGAAGGGCGAGGGCGTCGCCGAGGCAGCGAAGAAGATGCTGTCCAGCTACATGTACGAATACTCCGCCGTGCTGAGCCAACGGTTGCATGCGGTGTTCGACGCCACCACCGGGGAACTGATAGCCGGAACCGTGGAGCGTCGCGCGATCGTGATCATCGGAGCGGCGGCCAAGGTCGACTCGCCGCGTGGCACGCTGGTCACCGTGCGCAGCCGGATGACCGAGATGCAGGCGATGTACGTGGCCAGCGGCGTGGCCGAAGCGGCGTCGTCCGGCAGGCCGTCGTTCAATACGGGCGACAATGTCCGCGATGCGTTTCAGCCGGGAGCCAAGCGCGTCACCATGCAGGGGATCATCGTGGTGGACGAGCATGCCACGCTGCGTGCGCAGGGCGTGGTGGACCTGGTGCCCGAACAGATGCAGCGACAGCTGCAGCGCAACCTGCACCGGGGCATCGTGCTGGAAGGAGGCGCGCACGTCGCCTCGGCATTGCTGTCGCTGTGGACGCTGACGGTGGCCTACCGTGATTTCGAGAAGCAGAACGGCGTGCCGTTGAACGCGGTCACCACCAACTATGTCGGTGCCTGCGCCGCCACGGCGGGAGCGACGCTGGAAGGCATTGGCGCGCTGTTGAAAGCCACCCGATTCGGCAACGCGGCGCTTCCGGCATTTGCCGCCCGCCTGATGCCTAAGGTGGCCAGCCGTGCGGCGGCCGCTAGCCTGTTAGGTCGCCTGGCCGGGGCCGTGGGTGGAATTATCACGGGATTGCTGCTTATCAACGAGGGAGTTGAGGATTTTTCCCTTAATCCGGTTTATGGGATAACAATAATTATATCGGGCGCTAGCATAATAGTAATTAGCTGCTTGGTTGCCGCAATGGTTATCAGTGGCATGGTTGGATTCATCCTGGCTTTGTTGGTTGCTCTATTTTCTTTGATTGTAGGATTCCTTAAGAGCGACGAAATTGAGCGTTGGCTAGATAAGACGATCAATTTTGGGAACAACGAAAGTGGTGTTTTCAGTGACGAGAGGGCGCAATTTGATGCAATTCGTGCGTTGGGTTCTTAATGGTAGGAGTGTGTAATGTTTACTGGATGGATAAGGCCTTTTCCTATCCGCCGTTGCCTGACTATAGAGGAGCAAAGGGCACAGCTGACATCTACTAGCGCTCGAAGATCCGTACCCGACGAGCAATTTAGTTTAGTGAAGCTCAACGAAGAGTTCTCCGAATTCATCGATCGCGCCTTTCGTCTTCGTGGTGCTGCGGTCACCTTGCTTGCCCTAGTTTGTTTTTCGATCATCCTCGGCACAATGATTCATGTTGCGAATTTGGCATGGGACCTCAACGAGCGAGGCAGGCATGATCCTGCTACGTTGCTGACGACGGTGTTGATTGGCAGTGTGGCGATGGGAGCTTTTCTAGTCGTGCTTTGGCACTGGGGATTGGGGCGCGATCTGTTTAAGTATGTTTATTATCCAATACGGTTTGATCGCGTCCGACAGCAGGTGCATGTGTTCCGCCACAACGGCAAGGGCGGGATACTTTCCGTGCCGTTCGACGAGGTGCACTGGTTCGTCGGCCGTGGCGAACGCATGGACTTTCTCTACGACCTGCGTGGTGCGGTGCTGGAGGAGGACCGCATCGTGCACATGTTCGCGGTGGGCCAGTACTTCGAGGCCGATGGCGAGCAGCGGGTGCGCTCGTTGTGGTCGTTCATATGCAGCTACATGGAGGGTGGGCCGGAAGCGCTGGCGGCGCAGGGCGTAAAGCCGAGGATCGATCTTTCGGTCCAGCCGAGCTGGCGCAACTGCTGGCGCTGGAAGGTGCTGATGCTGGGTGAGACCGCCGCGCGACTGCGTTACGTTCTGGCGCCGCTGTATTACCCGGCACTGACGGTCCTGACCGCCTGGCGCTGGCTGGTCTTCAAGAGCTGCCGGATGCCGCATTGGCCTGCGGAACTGTTCGATGCAACGGCGGAAGTAGAGGCAAGGTCGGGCTGGCCCGAGCCAACGCTCATTGGTGGCGACGAGACGGAGTCGAACCGGCATTTGTGACCGGTCCGCACTGCACCTGTACCCGCGCCGTGTGCCTGCAAGACACGGCTGGCCAAGGACGCACGCGGGCGGTAGCGTTCGCCGTCGCGTTCCAGCCAGACGCCACGTGCCTGGATCATCGAGCGGTTCCGGTCCGGCGCGAAGCGCATCGAGCCGTCCGGCGACAGGCCCATTCGTTGCTCGTTTCGCTCATTCGGGCTCGGCCAACGCCTCCACCAGGTAGTCGATGAAGCCGCGGACCTTCGGCGCCAGGTGGCTGCGGCTGGTGTAGACGGCGAAGATGCCGATCGGCGGCACCTCGTAGCCGGGCAGCACCCGTACCAGCCGGCCGGCCGCCAGGTCGTCGGCGACCAGGAAGTCCGGCTGCAGCACGATGCCCATGCCGGCGCGTGCCGCCGCGCACAGCACGTCGCCGTTGTTGGCGCGCAGGCCGCCGCCGACGCGGACGCGTTCCTCGCGGCCGTCGGCATGCCGCAGTGGCCACTCGTCGCCCCCGGACCAGTAGCTGTAGGCCAGGCACTGGTGACCGGCGAGGTCGGCCGGCAGCTTCGGCGTGCCGGCCTGCGCCAGGTACTCGGGCGCCGCGCAGGCCAGCACCTGCACCGTCGCCAGGCGCCGCGCGATCAGCGCGAGCGAGGGTTCGCGGGTGATGCGGATGGCGACGTCGAAGCCTTCCTCGACCATGTCCACCAGCCGGTCGGACAGCGACAGGTCCAGCGTCACCTGCGGATGGCGCCGGCGGAAGCCGGCCAGCAGCGGGCCCAGCCGGGCGATGCCGAAGCTGACCGGCGCGTTGATCCTCAGCAATCCGGACGGCTGCAGCGCCTGTGCGCCGACCGCCGCCTCGATGTCGTCGAACTCGGCCAGCAGTTGCACCGCACGCTGGTAGTAGGTGGCGCCGGCGCTGGTCAGGCTGACCCGGCGGGTGGTGCGGTTGAGCAGGCGCGTGCCCAGGCGCCGCTCCAGCGCCGCGACCTGGCGGGTGACGCCGGCGGTGGACAGGCCCAGTGCGTCGGCCGCGGCGCTGAAGCCGTTGCGCTCGGCCACCGCGACGAACACGCGCATCGCATCGAGGGTGTCCATTTATTTCGATTTCTGCAATAAACAATGGATGTAGGTGGTGTTTTACCAGAGAAGTGCGAGCAATAGCCTGTACCCGCTCGGCCTCCTGCCGGGCATGGCGCGCTGGCGCCGCCCCGTCCTCCCGAGGTTCCGATGAACACCCTGCCTTCGCTGTACATCTCGCATGGCTCGCCGATGACCGCGCTGCGTCCCGGCCTGGTCGGGCAGCGCCTG
>DNXT01000080.1:0-383 GCA_003505795.1 Lysobacteraceae bacterium
CTGAACCGCTCTTCCGATCTCGGACGCGGCCGAACGGCAGCGCGCAGGCGAACTCGCCCAGGCTCATGCCGCGCGCGCGGCCAGCTGCGCCAGCGCCTGGGCGTGGATGCGGCGGTCGTTGAGGCAGGGAATGTAGCTGAGCGTGGCGCCGCGCGCGGCCAGCGTGCGCGCAAAGCCCAGCGCCACCTCCTCCAGCGTCTCCAGGCAGTCGGTGGCGAAGCCCGGGCAGACGATGTCGAAGCTTCGCACGCCGGACTCGGCCATCGCCCACAGCGTCGGCTCGGCGTACGGCTGCAGCCAGCGCTCGCGGCCGAACCGCGACTGGTAGCCGATGCACCAGTCGTCCGCGCCCAGCTCCAATGCCGCGGCGATCGCGCGCGCGC
>DNXT01000080.1:606-870 GCA_003505795.1 Lysobacteraceae bacterium
CCGCGGCGATCGCGCGCGCGCTGGCCTCGCAGCGCTGCGGGTACGGATCGCCGGCGTCGGCCACGCGCTGCGGCAGGCCATGGAAGGAGAACATCAGCTTCTGGCTGCGCCCGTGCTGCTGCCAGTGCTCGCGGATCGAGGCCGCCACCGCCGCCACCCAGGCCGGGTCCACCGCGTAGTCGTTGACCAGCGCGACCTTGACCTCGGGCGCGGCACGGCGCCAGCGCTCGACCACGTCGGCCACCGACGCGGTGGTGGTGGTCG
>DNXT01000080.1:1073-4578 GCA_003505795.1 Lysobacteraceae bacterium
CCGACGCGGTGGTGGTGGTCGAGTACTGCGGATACAGCGGCAGCACCACGATCCGGCGGAAGCCCTCGGCGCGCAGCGCGTCCAGCGCCGGCGCCAGCGCCGGTTCGCCGTAGCGCATCGCCGGCCGCACCGCCCAGTCCGCCGGCAGCTCCTGCTCGATGTTGGCGGCCAGGCGCCGGGTGTACACCGCCAGCGGCGAGCCGTCCGGCAGCCACACCTGGGCGTACTTCTCCGCCGAGCGCGGGCCGCGCAGCGGCAGGATCAGGCCGTGCAGCAGCGGTTTCCAGATCCAGCGCGGAATCGACACCACGCGCGGATCGCCGAGGAACTCGGCCAGGTAGCGCCGTACCGCGGGAGCGGTGGGCGCCTCGGGCGTGCCTAGATTGACCGCGAGCAGCGCGGTGCCGGGTGCGTGGGGCATGCGCCTATTGTGGCAGACCGGGGCACGCGCCCGCTGCGGCGGAAACCAAACGCGACGATAGGGCGCAGGAAACCGGGCGACCCGGGGAACCGGGGCCCGAAGCCCGATCACGGGAAAGGCCCTCGTCCTCTTTAAGCCCTTGCCGTTCCCGGTTTCCCCGGCTCACCGCCGATTCATTCCGGCGCGACTAATTTCCAGCGATTGTTTATCTTTCCGCGGATCGATCCCCTGGAGCCCGTCATGCCCCGCCTTTCGCGCCTTGCCCTGCTGCTGTCGCTCACCTTCGCCGCCGGCCACGCCGTCGCCGGGCCCGAGGAGGATCAGCGCGCACGCAATGCGGTGCGCGTGCTCACCGACATCCAGAACATCCCCGAGCAGGCCATTCCCGACAAGCTGCTCGACGAAGCCCGCGCGATCGTGGTGATCCCCGACACGCTCAAGGCCGGCCTGGTCATCGGCGGCCGCCGCGGCCATGGCCTGATGTCGATGAAGATGCCCGACGGCAGCTGGTCCAACCCGGTGTTCATCAAGCTCACCGGCGGCAGCATCGGCTTCCAGGCCGGCGTGCAGTCCTCCGACGTGGTGCTGGTGTTCCGCAACGACCGCAGCCTGGACAACATCGTCAACGGCAAGTTCACCCTCGGCGCCGACGCCGGCGTCGCCGCCGGCCCGGTCGGGCGCAATGCCGCCGCCGCCACCGACGGCCAGCTCAAGGCCGAGATCTGGTCGTGGTCGCGCGCCCGCGGCCTGTTCGCCGGCGTCGCCCTGGACGGGGCGGTGCTGCAGATCGACGATGCCGCCGACCTGAACGTGTACGGCACCGGCAGCACCCCGCGCATGATCTTCGAGGGCCGCGCCACCGAGCGCCCGTCCGCCGACGTGGTCGCCTTCCGCGACCGCCTGGAGGAGGCGACCTACACCGCCCGCGCCAACCGCGGTACCGGCGGCGAGGCCCCGGCGCATGCCGCCGGCGCCGCGCCGGCGGCGCCGATCGTCACCACCTCGGTGCCCACCGCCCCCGCCGCCGAGGCCTCGACCGCGCCGATCCAGGGCAGCGCCGCGGCCCCGCAGCAGCAGGGCTTCCAGCCGGTGTCCGACGGCGAGATCCGCACCGAGTCGCTCGACGGCAACAACTGACTTCCGGGATACGCCCGTGCTGGGCGCGGTGCGCTATCCTGATCGTCCTTCTCAGACAACGGCGAGCAGATCATGGGCGGTTTAAGCATCTGGCACTGGCTGGTCGTGCTGGTGATCGTGCTGCTGGTGTTCGGCACCAAGCGGCTGACCAGCGGCGCCAAGGATCTCGGCAGCGCGGTCAAGGAATTCAAGAAGGGCATGCGCGACGACGACAAGCCGGCGGGCCAGCTCGGCGAGGAGTCGCGCAGCCACGAGCAGAGCCGCGAGTCGCAGGCCGAACGCGATCGCGACGCGCGCTGATTCCGGCGGGCGGCGATATTCGGCATGGGTTTCGGCATAGGTTTCGGCGAACTGCTGCTGATCGCAGTGGTGGCGCTGGTGGTGCTGGGTCCGGAGCGGCTGCCCAAGGCGGCGCGCTTCGCCGGCCTGTGGGTGCGGCGCGCGCGCGCGCAATGGGACTCGGTCAAGCAGGAACTGGAGCGCGAGCTCGATGCCGAGGAACTCAAGCGCAGCCTGCACGACGTGCAGTCGTCGCTGCGGCAGGCCGAATCACAGCTGCGTGACAGCCAGCGCCAGCTGCAGGACAGCACCCGCGAACTGCACGACCAGGTGCAGCGCGACATCGACATCCGCAGCGCCGACGCGCCGGCGCCGGTCGCCGTGCCGGAAACGGCGGACACCGCGGCGCCGGTCGAGCGGCCGGATCGCGACGCGCCGGACCAAGACGTGCGGGAGAAGCAGGGTTGAGCCGCCATCCCGAGCAGGAGCAGGCCGAAAGCAGCCTGATCGAACACCTGATCGAACTGCGTGCGCGCCTGATGCGCGGCCTGATCGGGCTGTGCGTGGTGCTGGTGGCGCTGTTGCCGTTCACCCAGAAGATCTACTCGTGGCTGGCGCAGCCGCTGATATCGCAGCTGCCGGCCGGGCAGAGCATGATCGCGATGAATCCGGCCGGCGCGTTCTTCGCCCCGCTCAAGCTGACCTTCTTCCTGGCCTTGTTCATCGCGGTGCCGTGGCTGCTGTACCAGGCCTGGGCGTTCGTCGCGCCGGGCCTGTACGCGCGCGAGAAGCGGCTGGCGCTGCCGCTGCTGGCCTCGGCGGTGGCGCTGTTCTACATCGGCTGCGCGTTCGCCTACTTCCTGGTGCTGCCGTCGGTATTCCACTTCCTGACCACGTTCAAGCCGGACGTGATCGCGATCACTCCCGACGCCGGGTCCTACCTGGACTTCGTGCTGGTGATCTTCTTCGCGTTCGGTTCCAGCTTCGAGCTGCCGGTGGCGCTGGTGATCCTGGTGCTGCTGGGCTGGGTGACGCCGCAGCAGCTGCGCGAGGGGCGCGGCTACGCGATCGTCGGCATCTTCGTGCTGGCGGCGGTGCTGACCCCGCCGGACGTGGTCTCGCAGCTGATGCTGGCGGTCCCGATGTGCCTGCTCTACGAACTGGGCATCGTCGCCGCGCGCTGGCTGGTGCCCAAGGGCGCTGCTTCGTAAGAGTCCGCTTGCGGGGGGTTCCGGTACTTCCACAGTGTATGTGGTGTAGCAGTGCTTCCGAATGACCTCGGGCCGGGGCCTGACCGTGGCTGTCGCTTCCCGCCTCCCGTAGGAGCGACTTCAGTCGCGATGGGGCTTTCCCGGAATTCCTTCCGGCGGGGAAAATCATGCGAGGGGACTCCAGTGCGTGCCGTCGCGCGACTGCCAAGCCTGTGTTGCATGCTGCGCGGCCACGCGAGGCGGTGCCACCGTTGAGGCTGTTGCTTCTTGTGGGAGGGACTTCAGTCCGCGCTGCAGGGAGATCGACAAGCCTACGGTGCATGCCGCGTCGCCACGCGAGGCGGTGCCACCGTTGAGGCTGTTGCTTCTTGTGGGAGGGACTTCAGTCCCGACAAGCTTTACCTGTGCTCTGCCAGCAAGAGCAAAAGCTTTCGCTCCCCTTCGGGGCGCGAGTCAC
>DNXT01000349.1:0-653 GCA_003505795.1 Lysobacteraceae bacterium
CGGAGGCGGCGGCGGGGGCTTTGGCGGCGGCTGGGGCGGTGGCGGTGGATCGTCGGGAGGCGGTGGCGCCTCGGGGAGCTGGTGATGCGTCTGCTCAGGCACCTTTTCGCGCCGTCCGCGCGGCGGCTGTTCCCGCCGGCCAGGCTCGACGCGATCACCGCGGCGATCGCCGAAGGCGAGCTCAGCCACTCGGGCGAGGTCATGTTCGCGGTCGAGGCCGACTTGCCGCTGGCCGCGCTGCTGCGCGGGGTCGGCGCGCGCGAGCGGGCCGAACAGGCCTTCGCCAGCTTGCGGACCTGGGATACCCGCGCCAACAACGGCGTGCTGATCTACCTGCTGCTGGCCGACCACGCGATCGAGATCGTGGCCGACCGCGGACTGCAGGGACGGGTTTCGCCGGCGCAGTGGCGGGAGGTCTGCCGGCGCATGGAGGAGCAACTGCGCGCCGGCCACGCCGAGGTGGCCGCGCTCGCCGGGGTGCGCGCGGTGTCCGAGCTGCTGGCCGAGCACTTCCCGCGGATCGACGGCGTAGCGGATGAAGACGAGCTGCCCAACCGGCCGCAGTTGCTCGGCTAGGACCGGTCATCCCGTCCCAGGTCATTGGCATGGGCATGGCCGCGACGACAGCGGCGCCGCCCTTCGGGCACCTTCCC
>DNXT01000349.1:897-3038 GCA_003505795.1 Lysobacteraceae bacterium
CGCCCTTCGGGCACCTTCCCCCGCAGGCGGGGAAGGGAGTGTCTTTGGACTTTGCTTGTGCCGCTTGTTCCGGAACGGGCGATGCCGCGAACCGCTTCCATCCACGCTGCGGGCAGCCTTCTCCGCGGGCAGGGGAGGGAAGGCCGACTCCGGCAGCGGCGGATGACCGGTCCCGGGCCGGAGGTGGCAGAATGACGGCCTCGTTTTCCGCTAGTCCCCGCCACGCATGACCTATCTCCACGATATCGATCCGATCGCCTTCTCGCTTGGGCCGGTGCAGGTGCACTGGTACGGGTTGATGTACCTGCTGGCGTTCTTCACCGCCTGGGCGCTGGGGCGCGCGCGGATCCGGGCCGGGCGCCTGCCGGGGGTGGACATGAACGGATTCTCCGACCTGCTGTTCTACGCGATGCTCGGCGTCGTGCTCGGCGGCCGGATCGGCTACATGCTGTTCTATGCCTTCGGCGCGCTGGTGCAGAACCCGCTGACCCTGTTCAAGGTCTGGGAGGGCGGCATGAGCTTCCACGGCGGCCTGCTCGGCGTGCTGGGCGCGGTCGGCTGGTGGGCGCGCAAGCACCGCCTGCACTTCTTCGACGTGGTCGACTTCGTCGCGCCGCTGGTGCCGCTGGGCCTGGGCCTGGGCCGGCTGGGCAATTTCGTCGGCGGCGAGTTGTGGGGCAAGTTCACCGGGGCCGGCTGGGGCGTGATCTTCCCGCATGCGCCGCTGCAGGACGTGCCGTCCGGCTCGGCGTCGCTGGAACAGCTGATGGCGATGGCGCAGATCAGGCAGCAATACGCCGCCGGCCTGCTCGACCAGTACGCCCGCCACCCTTCGCAGCTGTACGAGGCGGTGCTGGAGGGGCTGGTGATGTTCGTGGCGCTCTGGGCGTTCTCGATGAAGCCGCGCGCGCGCTACGCGGTGTCCGGCCTGTTCGCGCTGCTGTACGGCGTGTTCCGCTTCGCGGTCGAGTTCGTGCGCATGCCCGACAACGGCGTCTATGTCGCCTTCGGCTGGCTGACCCGCGGCCAGATCCTGAGCCTGCCGCTGATCGCGGTCGGCCTGTTCCTGTTCTGGCTGTCGCGGCGCGCGCCGACGCTGCAGCCGCTGCCCGTCGCGGAGGGTGCCAAGTGAGGCAGTACCTCGACCTGCTGCGCCATGTGCTCGAGCACGGCGCCGAGAAGTCCGACCGCACCGGCACCGGCACCCGCAGCGTGTTCGGCTGGCAGATGCGCTTCGACCTCGCCGAAGGCTTCCCGCTGGTCACCACCAAGAAGCTGCACCTGCGCTCGATCGTCCACGAACTGCTGTGGTTCCTGAAGGGCGAGACCAACATCGCCTACCTGAAGGAGAACAAGGTCAGCATCTGGGACGAGTGGGCCGATGCCGACGGCGAGCTCGGCCCGGTCTACGGAAAGCAGTGGCGCCGCTGGACCGGGCCGGACGGGCGCGAGATCGACCAGATGCAGTGGCTGGTGGACGAGATCAGGCGCAACCCGGATTCGCGCCGGCTGGTGATCAGCGCCTGGAACGTGGCCGAGCTGCCGCAGATGGCGCTGATGCCGTGCCACAGCCTGTTCCAGTTCTATGTGGTCGACGGCAAGCTCAGCTGCCAGCTGTACCAGCGCAGCGGCGACATCTTCCTGGGGGTGCCGTTCAACATCGCCAGCTACGCGTTGCTGACCCACATGGTGGCGCAGGCGACCGACCTGGGCGTGGGCGACTTCGTGCACACGCTGGGCGATGCGCACCTGTACTCGAACCACTTCGAGCAGGCGCGCGAACAGCTGGCGCGCACGCCGCGCGCGCTGCCGACGCTGCGCCTGAACCCGCAGGTGACCGACCTGTTCGGGTTCGGCTACGACGACATCGCGATCGAAGGCTACGACCCGCATCCGGCGATCAAGGCGCCCGTGGCGGTATGACGCGGGAATCGGGAATCGGGAATCGGGAATCGGAAGAAGCGATCGCGCCTGATTCCCGATTCCCGATTCCCCGGTCCCGGATCGTCCTGATCGCCGCGCTCGACCGCCGCAACGCGATCGGCCGCGACAACGCACTGCCATGGCGATTGCCGGATGACCTGAAGCGGTTCAAGGCGCTGACCCTGGGCAAGCCGGTGCTGATGGGGCGCAAGACCGCC
>DNXT01000349.1:3286-3442 GCA_003505795.1 Lysobacteraceae bacterium
TGATGGGGCGCAAGACCGCCGAGTCGCTGGGACGGGCATTGCCGGGACGGACCAACCTGGTGCTGACGCGCTCGGGCAGGGTGCCCTTCGACGGGATGCAGGCACTGGCGACCCTCGACCAGGCGATCGCGCGGGCCGGCCAGGAAGGCGCCGGCG
>DNXT01000349.1:3636-3975 GCA_003505795.1 Lysobacteraceae bacterium
GGCCAGGAAGGCGCCGGCGAACTGTGCGTGATCGGCGGCGGCGAGATCTACCGGCTCACGCTGCCGCTCGCGGACGCGTTGTACCTGACCCACGTCGATACCGTGGTCGACGACGCCGACGCCCATTTCCCGGCGATCGATCCGGCGCTTTGGGACGTGGTCTCGACCCGGCCGCATGCCGCCGACGCGCGCCATGCCTGCGCTTTCGCCTTCGCCGACTACCGACGGCGCTGAATGCCGCAGGCGTCGCCCGAAGGAGGCTTCGCAGTCACGGGCGCTGCCGCGGACGCTGCGGCGGGGCTCAGTCGCCGGAGGCTGGCGGCCGGGCGCCGCAGCCAT
>DNXT01000350.1:0-3663 GCA_003505795.1 Lysobacteraceae bacterium
TGGCGTTTCCGCTGCGCCTGTTCCTGCGCCACCTCGGGCGCCGCTATGCGGCCTCGCGCGCGCCGGGCGGGCGCCTGCGCCGTTCCGGGCTGGCGCTGTGGTTCCTGTCGGTGGGCACGCTGTGCCTGGGACTGGCGGCGCTGATCCTGATCGAGTGCCTGCGCGCGGTCGGCGCCATCCCCGCGAGCATCGGCCGGCTGGCCGACGCCTTCGTCGTCTCCAGCTTCGTCGCCGCGTTCATCAGCTCGCTCAGCGTCAGCCTGCTGATGCCGGAGCAACCCTCGTGGCGGCTGTTCCCGCTCGACGACGACATCGCGCGGCGGCTGCGCTGGTACTGCCACGCGACCGCGCTGGTGGCCTGGGTCAGCGGGTTCGCCATCACCCTGAACCAGGTCGCGCGCACCAGCAGCGCGCTGACCGTGGCCACCGAGGGCGTCGCCGCGCTGCTGTATTCCGGCCTGATCCTGTCGGCGCTGGCGAGCCTGTCGCTGGTGCCGGGCAAGGCCGGGCCCGTGGCGGACCAAGACGCCGGGCAGGCCGAGCCGGCGCCGGTCACCTCGCGTCGCGGCGGCATCATCGTGCTGGTGCGGCTGCTCGGCCACCTGACGGTGCTGTCGGCGCTGGTCGCCGCGCTGTTCGGCTATCTCAACTTCGCGCTGTTCCTGACCAGCCAGATGATCTGGATCGCGCTGGTGGCGAGCCTGATCGGGCTGCTGATGGCGTTCGCCGACGACCTGGCGACCTGGGTGTTCAAGCCGGAGGGGCGTTTCAGCCGGGCCCTGGCGCATGCGCTGGGCCTGGGCGGCAACCGCCTCGCCCAGGCCGGCGTGCTGCTGTCGGCGGCGCTGCGGCTGATGCTGCTGGCGGTCGGCGTGGCCGCGCTGCTGATGCCGTACGGGTCCAACCTGTCGGTGTTCTCCGGCTGGTACGACGCGGTCTCGCGAGGGTTGCGGATCGGGACGATCACGATCACGCCGGGCGCGGTGATCCGGGCGCTGCTGGTGGTCGCGCTGGGCATGGGCGCGCTGCAGGTGATCCAGCAGTGGCTGGTCAACACCTATCTGCCGAAGACCGATCTGGAGCCGGGCGCGCGCAACTCGGTCAGCACCGTGGTGCGCTACCTCGGCCTGCTGCTGGTGGTGCTGTGGACGCTGGCGGCGCTGGGCATCGGCATGAGCCAGCTGGCGCTGGTGGTCAGCGCGCTGTCGGTGGGCATCGGCTTCGGCCTGCAGGCGATCACCCAGAACTTCGTGTCGGGCCTGATCCTGCTGGCCGAGCGGCCGGTCAAGATCGGCGACTGGGTGCGCATCGGCGACCAGGAAGGCGACATCCGCCGGATCAACGTGCGCGCCACCGAGATCCAGGTCGGCGACCGCTCCACCCTGATCGTGCCGAACTCCGAGCTGATCACCAAGACCGTGCGCAACATGACCCTGTCCAACCCGATGGGGCGGGTGCAGCTGCAGTTCGCGGTGCCGCTGGACAACGACGTGGCGCGGGTACGCGAGCTGCTGCTGGAGATCTACGCCGGGCACGCGCGCACGCTGCCCGAGCCGGCGCCGTCGGTGTTCATCGACTCGATCGCCAACGGCCAGGCCAACTTCAACAGCTTCGTCTACGTCAGCAGCCCGCGCGACGCCTACGGCGTGCGCAGCGACCTGTACTTCGCCCTGCTGCAGCGGCTGGCCGCCGAGGGCATCCCGCTGCAGTCGCCGCAGGACGTGCGCATCCACCGCGCCGACGACTCGCGGCCGCCGGCGGCCGCGCAGGCCCCGGCCTGAGCCGCACGCTGCTCAGGAGCGGTCGGTGACCGGCTTGGTCGGCACCAGCGCCAGCGCGACGTCGTCGACGGACATGTCCTCGGTGTAGTCCAGCCAGGCGCGGATCTCCAGGTCGTCGACCTCGTGGTCGACGCCGACCGGCATGCGGATGCGGCCCTGCGCGTCCGGCTGCACCCACTGCTGGGCCAGCACCACGTTGCGCTTGGACGACACCGCCTCCACCCAGAACGAGCGCGCCGGCAGCCGCTTGGCGTACATCTCCAGCACGTACTGGCCCGGCTCGGCCTTGCGGCCCTCGCGGGTCAGCATGATCGGCTGGCGCACGCGCGGGCGCGGGCCGTCGAGCTGGCCGTCCAGCGGCGCGTCCACCGCGATGCCCTGCTTGAGCTGGGCGTCGCGGTAGAGCTTGACCCCGTTCTTGCGGTTGACCAGCAGCGCGCACCAGTCGCCGTCGGCGGAGCCGTCCTCGAACGCGGTGCAGCGGTCGACGTAGGCGAAGGTGTTCTTGGGGTTGGCGTTGTCGAACTTGCGCGAGGTGTTCTCCAGGTACACCGCCTTCAGGTCCCACTTGCGGTCGTACTCCAGCAGCACCGGCGGCTTGACCTGCTGCACGCCGACCACCACCTGGCCGTTGCCGTCGACCTTGAGCATGCGCGTGCTGCCGCCGGTCCACAGGGTGCGGGCGAACGCCAGGTAGCGCGGGTATTCCTTGCCGTGGTCGCGCACCGCCGCGGCGCTGGCGCTGGGCGCGGCGTCGCTGGCCAGCAGCGAGCGGCCGAAGCCGAGGTTGCGCGCGTTCGGTTCCATCAGCTGCAGCAGGGTGGCGCCGGAATCGAGCGTGCTGCCGGCCCGCGCGGTGACCTGCTGCGGGGCGATCCTGTCGCCGAGGAACAGCAGCAGGTTCTCGCGCTTCTGCTTGACCAGGATGCTGGTCAGGTCGTTGGGCATCGCCAGGTGGTCGGAGGCGATGACGATGAGGGTGTTGCGGCCGTAGCGGCTGTTGCGGATGCGGTCGACCAGTTCCGAGACCAGGCGGTCGCTGCACTTGATCGCGTTGAGCATGCCGATGTTGCCGTACTCGCTTTCGTAGCGCTCGCCCCGGCAGGCGACGGGCAGGTGGCCGGCCGGGTGGTGGGTGTCCATGGTCAGCGTGGTCAGCATGAACGGCTGGCCGGCGCGCGACAGGGTCTGGAAGCTCTCCCATGCGTCCTCCAGCAGCACGTCGTCGTGTACGCCCCAGGCGGAGAAATGGGTCTCGTCCACGCCCTTCTCGCGGAAATAGCCGACGTCGCGCACCACGTCGAAGCCGTGGCTGACCAGGAACTGGCCCTTGCCGGCGAAGCTGGCGTTGGCGCCGCCGACGAATTCGTTGCGGTAGCCCTGCTGCTTCAGGTAGTCGCCCAGGCACTGCGCCTCGGGCAGGAAGCGGCCCATCCGGTCCATGCTGTTCTCGTCGCCGGGCGAGGCGGTGAGCGGCACGCCGCACATCGAGGAGACCAGGCCGGCGATGGTCCAGCCGCTGCCTTCGTTGGAGGCGATGTTGCGGAAGTCCAGGCCTTCGCCGGCCAGGCGTCGGATGTTGGGCATCAGCCCGGGAAAGACCTTCTCGTCCAGGTAGGTGCGCTCCAGGCTCTCGCCGTAGATCCAGACGATGTTCGGGCGCTTCTGCAGCGGCCGCATCGGCACCTCGTACTCGGGGGCGACGCGCGCGTAGTCGACCGGGCGCAGCTGGTACCAGATGCGCTTGCCGTCGGCATACAGCGGGCTGGCGACGATCGCCACCACGAACATCAGCGCGAAGCCGCCGAGCGCGGCCGGGCCGAAGCGCTTCCAGCGGAAGCGGCGCACCCGCACCAGCAGCAGCGGGGTCAGCGACAGCAGC
>DNXT01000350.1:3833-4012 GCA_003505795.1 Lysobacteraceae bacterium
AGCGGGGTCAGCGACAGCAGCGCCATCGCCACGAATCCCATGATGTAGCCGGTGAAGTCCTGCACCCCGGCGCCGTCCATGTCGGCCTTGAGGTGGTAGATCGTCGCCGCGTTGATGCCGTCGCCGCTGAGCCGGTCGATCAGGTACCAGGCGCTGAGCAGCAGCAGCAGCAGCGACAG
>DNXT01000350.1:4194-4500 GCA_003505795.1 Lysobacteraceae bacterium
AGCGCAGCCTTCAGCCAGGCCAGGCGCGGCGCGGCCAGCAACAGCCCGAAGAGCGACAGCAGCGACAGTGCGAGAATCCAGTGCATGGACAGGCTTCCATGGTGTTTGTGGAAGGCAAGTCCGCATTCTGAGCAACACTCGCCGCATCCGGCGGTCGCCAGCCAGCATGGCTATATGACAACCCCGTGACGGAATATGCCGGGTCGAACCTGACTGAAATGTTTGTTCGCCGCGTTGACAGGAACCGAACAAACCGGGCTGGCGGCGCTTGCACCATATGGGTGCGCGCCGGGCGCCGCCGCGGCC
>DNXT01000121.1 GCA_003505795.1 Lysobacteraceae bacterium
CGTTCGCGGCGCGCGCGGGTTCGGGGGTAGCGGCGGCGGCTTCGGCCGCGGTCGCCTGCAGCGGCGGGCCGGGGTCCGGAGCGAAGTCGGTCGCGGAATCGGCGAGGATGATCAGGACCACCCGCCGGTTCGCGTTGCGACCCGCCTCGGTGCTGTTATCGGCACGGGCGCGGAATTCTCCATAGCCGACCATCGCCAGGCGCTGCGGCTGCACGCCCTGGTCGGCGAACAGGTGCACCACGCTGGCGGCGCGCGCGGCCGACAGTTCCCAGTTGGACGGGAACTGCACGGTGGCGATCGGCTGGTTGTCGGTGTAGCCCTCCACGCGCACGCCGTTGGGCGCGTTGCGCAGCACCGCGGCCAGCCGCGACAGGGTCTCGCGCGCGGCATGGTCCAGCGACGCCGAGCCGGTGGCGAACAGGATGTCGCTGTTGATCTCGACCTCGATCCACAGCTCCGAGCGGCGCACCGTGATCAGCTTGGCGTCGATCAGCGGCGCCAGGGTGCGGCTGAGCTCCTGCGCGACCGCGTCCATCTGCCGCTGCGCGCGCGCCAGTTGCTCCTGGTTGCGCAGCGAGACCGGCATGCGCATCTGCGCGGCCATCGACGGCAGCAGGGTCGGATCCGGGGCCGGGGAGGGCGCGGTCGGGCCCTGCTTGGCGCCGGACTGGATCGGCGAGGGACGGTCCCAGTTCGAGCCCTGCAGCTGGTGGTTGCCGACCTGCACCGGGTTGATCGTGCGCGGTGCGCCGCCGAACGCGGCGGTGAGCGCGTCGGCCATCACCCGGTACTTGCCCTCGTTGAGCGAGGAGATCGCGTACATCACCACGAAGAACGCCAGCAGCAGCGTCATCAGGTCGGCGTAGGGAATCGCCCACGCCTCGTGGTTGATGTGCTCTTCGTGGTGCTTGCGGCGGCGTGCCATATCCGGGCGGCTCAGTGCAGGAAGCCGGCCAGCTTGGATTCGATGTTGCGCGGATTCTCGCCCTGGGCGATGGCGATCAGCCCTTCCATGATCATCTCGCGCTCGCCGCTGCTGCGCTGGATCACGCCCTTGAGCTTGGCGGCGATCGGCAGGAACAGCAGGTTGGCCGAGGCGATGCCGTAGATGGTGGCGGTGAACGCGGCGGCGATGCCGTGGCCGAGCTTGGACGGGTCGGCGAGGTTCTTCATCACCGCGATCAGGCCCAGCACCGCGCCGATGATGCCCAGCGTCGGCGCGTAGACGCCCATGCCCTCGAACACCCTGGCCGCGGCCAGATCCTGCTTCTCCTGGTTGTCGACCTCGATCTCGAGCATGTGCCGCATGGTCTCCGGCTCCACGCCGTCGACCAGCATCTGCAGGCCCTTGCGCAGGAACGCGTCGTCCTGGCGCTCGACCTGGCTCTCCAGGCCCAGCAGGCCCTGGCGGCGGGCGATGTTGCTCCACTCCACGATCTGCGACAGCAGCTCCTCGCGCTCGCTGGGCGGCGGGTTGAACACCCAGCCGACGATCCTGAAGGCGCGCCGGAACACCACCGGCGGGGTATGCAGCAGGATCGCCGCGATCGTGCCGACGATCACGATCAGGAACGCGGCCGGCGACCACAGCGAGGCCAGGCCGGCACCCTTGAGGATGCTGCCGCCGACCAGGGCCCCCAGGGCGAGCAAGATGCCGGTGATGCTGAGCTTGTCCATGCAATCGGTATCGGCTCGGATGAATGGGACTTGATAGGGGCTTAGGCCGTGGCCATGGAACTGCGTCACAGATTCGTGGCGGCAAACGGGTACGGTGCGGCCGCCGCTTTCGTTATGATCCGCCGATGCCCCTGCGACATTTCGTCCACGTCATCGGTTTCCAGGTCCCCACCGCGCCCGGCCAGACCGCCAGCGACGACAACCCGTTGCTGGTGATGCTGGACCGCGAGCCGACCCCGGAGTGGCGCGCGGTGTTCCAGCTGTGCGTGGAGGAACTGCCCGAATCGCTGATCCAGGTGCCGCCCAAGCTGCACGGCAAGGAAATCCGGGTGGTGCCGTCGGCGCCGGTGACGCGCAAGACCGCCGCGGACATCCGCGCCTTCATCGACCGGGTCAACCGGATGACCTTCCTGCAGTCCGGATCGCCCCGCCCGCGCACGACGCCCTGAGCGCGGCGGCGCTCAGTGGTCGCTGGCGCGCAGCCCGTCCACGTCGAGGATCAGCGACATCCGGCCATCGCCGATCAGGGTGGCGCCGGCATAGCCGGGCAGGCCGCGCAGGGCGCGCGGCAGCGGCTTGATCACCACTTCCTCGCGGCCGCGGACCTGGTCGACCACCAGGCCGAAGCGCGACTCGCCGGCCTGCAGCAGCACCACGGTCAGCAGCGGGGTGGGCGGGGTCGGCACGCCGAGCCAGCGCCGCAGGTCCACCAGCGGCAGGGTGTGCGAGCGGCGGTCGAGCACCGCGCGGCCGTCGAACCAGCCCAGCGAGGTCTGCGGCGCGTGCAGCACCTCGACCACGCGCGCCAGCGGCAGCGCGTAGACGTCCTCGCCGGCCTGCACCAGCAGGGTCGGCAGGATCGCCAGGGTCAGCGGCACGCGGATCATGAAGCGGCTGCCGCGGCCCAGCTCGGACTGGATCTGGATGGTGCCGCTGAGCTCGCGGATGCGCGACTGCACCACGTCCATGCCGACGCCGCGGCCGGAGATGTCGGTGACCTCGGCCTTGGTCGAGAAGCCGGGCAGGAAGATCAGGTGCAGGCACTCGTCGGTGCTCAGGCGCGCGGCGGCCTCGGCGTCGATCAGGCCTTTCTCGCGGGCCTTCTCGCGCAGCCGTTCCGGGTCGATGCCGGCGCCGTCGTCCTGCACCTCGATGCTGACGTAGTCGCCTTCCTGCTGCGCCGACAGGCGCACGTGGCCGCTGCGCTGCTTGCCGCTGGCTTCGCGCAGCGCCGGCGCCTCGATGCCGTGGTCGATGGCGTTGCGCACCAGGTGCACCAGCGGATCGGCCAGGGCCTCGACCAGGTTGCGGTCCAGTTCGGTCTCGGCGCCGATCAGTTCCAGCTCCACTTCCTTCTGCAGCGAGCGGGCGACGTCGCGCGCCACCTTGGGGAAGCGCGAGAACACCTTGCCGACCGGCTGCATGCGGGTGCGCATCACCGCCGACTGCAGGCGCGCGGTGGCGATGTCCAGGGTGCTGACCGCGCGGTCCAGCTCCTCGTCGCGCAGGCGTACGCGCAGGGTCTTCAGGCGGTTGCGCGACAGCACCAGTTCGCCGATCAGGTTGACGATCGCATCCAGGCGCTTGGTGTCCACGCGTACGGTGTGCTCGGCCTCGCTGGCCGGCTTGGCGGCCGGGGCCGCCTTCGGGACCGGGGACCCGGGACC
>DNXT01000442.1:0-23289 GCA_003505795.1 Lysobacteraceae bacterium
CAGCACCGGGCCGAAGATCTCCTCCTGCGCGATCCGCATGTCCGGCGTCACGCCGGAGAACACCGTCGGTTGCGCGAAGAAGCCACGTTCCAGCCCGGCCGGCCGGCCGGGCCCGCCGCAGACCAGCCGGGCGCCCTCGTCGATGCCGGCCGCGATCATTTCCTGCACGCGGGCGAACTGCGCGGCGTTGGCGATCGGACCCATGGTCGAGCCTTCCTCGCGCGGGTCGCCGACCTTGATGCCCGCCACCGCCGCCCGGGCCAGCGCTTCCACTTCGGCCAGGCGCGAGGCGGGCACCAGCATGCGCGTGGGGGCGCTGCACGACTGGCCGACGTTGCGCATGCCCGCCAGCACGCCCTTGGCGACGCCGTTGTCGAAGTCGGCATCGTCCAGGAACAGGTTGGGCGACTTGCCGCCGAGTTCCTGCACCACGCGCTTGACCGTCGCCGCGGCCGCCTGCGCGACCAGCACGCCGGCGCGGGTCGAGCCGGTGATGGAGACCATGTCCACGTCCGGATGCGCGGCCAGCGCCGCGCCCACGACCTCGCCGCGGCCGCCCACCAGGTTGAATACGCCGGCCGGCACCCCTGCGTCGTGCATGACCTGCGCGAACAGCTGCGCGCTGTAGGGCGACAGCTCGCTGGGCTTGAGCACGACGCAGCAGCCGGCCGCGATCGCCGGCGCGACCTTGGCGGTGATCTGGTAGAGCGGCCAGTTCCACGGGGTGATCAGCGCGCAGGCGCCGATCGGCTCCTTCGCCGTGGCGATGCCGCCCTCGCCGGAAACGAAGGCGTAGCGTCGCAGCACCTCCATCTGCACGCGGACGTGCTCGATGGCGTAGGGCACCTGGGTCACCCGGGCGAAGCCGCGCGGGGCTCCCATCTCGGCAGTGATGGCCTGCGCGAACAGTTCCGCGCGCTCCTCCAGCAGCGCCAGGATGCGCCCGAGCAGCGCCAGCCGTTCCTCCACGCTGCTGTGCGAGAACGCCTCGAACGCGTGCCGGGCGGCGGCCACGGCGAGATCGACGTCCTGCACGGAGCCGGCGGCGACGTGCCCGAGGACGTCCTCGGTGGCCGGATCGACGACGGCGATCCGGGGCGCGTCGGCGCGGTCGTGCCATTGGCCGTCGATGTAGAACCGGAAGTCGTTGTTCGCTGCGATGTGAGCTGCCATGGCGTTCCCGTGCGTCAGGCCGTGACCCACACCTTGCGCACGGTCTCGAGGGTGCGCCAGGTGCCGATGTAGCCGGGCTTCATGATGAAACAGTCGCCGGCCCGGTAGATCACCGGCGGCCGGCCGGCCTCGGTGATCTCCGCCACGCCGGACAGGATCAGGCAGAACTCCCAGGTCTCGCCCTTGATCGAGTGGTTGACGCCGGGCGTGGACTCGAACACGCCGGCGCGGACCTTGCCGTCCTTGGCGCTGTCGATGTCCCAGTTGCGGCAGACGATGTCGCCCTCGATGACGCGCTCGGCCGGCGGCCGGTATTCGCGCGGCTCGCCGAGGTTGTCGAAGTCGAAGGAGACCAGGAGTTCTGACATGCGGATGGCCCTGCCGGGAGCGTGTTGCCTGGCTTCCTATGCTAGGGACGGGCCCGCGGAATTGGTGCCGAAGCGACCGCCGGCGGCGGCGGAAAATGCGCGATTGCCGCTTCCCCGCAGTGCAATCTGCCGGGGCGGCTCAGGGCATAGGCGGGAACAGCCGTTCGATCGGGTAGTGGGTCTTGATGAAGGGCGTCTTGATGACGATGTAGCTGAAGTACTTCTCGATGCCGATGTTGCGTTCGAGCAGGTCCTCCATCACCGACTGGTAGTGGTTGACGCCGCGCGCGACGAACTTGAGCAGGTAGTCGTAGCCGCCGCTGACCAGGTGGCACTCGATCACCTCGTCGACGTTGCGCACCGCGTTCTCGAAGCGCACGAAGTCCTGGCGATGATGGTCGGCCAGGGTGATCTCGGTGAACACGGTGAGGGTGTCGCCCAGCTTGGCCAGATCCAGTTGCGCGGCGTAGCCGGTGATGTAGCCGGCCTGCTCCAGGCGCTTGACCCGGATCAGGCACGGACTCGGCGACAGGCTGACCGCCTCGGCCAGGTCGACGTTGGTGATGCGTCCCTGCTTCTGCAGATGGCCGAGGATGCGCAGGTCGATGCGGTCGAGCTTGATGGGGCCGGTCACGGGAGTCTCGCGCAGGAGTGAAGCGGAACCGCCCGATTGTGTTGAGCGCCCGCGACAGGGTCAACTCTGCACCGCATCGTCGCGCTCAACCGGCCAGCGCCGCGCGCACTTCCGGCGCGGCCAGCACCTGGTCCAGCGTCTTCCTCAGGCGCACGCCCATCAGTTCGCACTCGGTCTCGGTCAGGCACAGGGCAGGCGCGAAGCCGAGGATGTTGTCGGCGAAGGCACGGAAGATCAGCCCGTTGCGGTAGCCGGCCTCGGCCAGGCGTTCGGGCAGCTTCAACGCCGGGTCGAAGCCGCGCTTGACCGCCTTGTCGCTGACCAGTTCCAGCGCGCCGAGCAGGCCGCGGTAGCGCGCGTCGCCGACCAGAGGGTGACCGCGCAGGCCGTCGAGCACGGCGGCGAAGGCCGGGGCGAGCTTTTGCCCGTTGGCCAGGATGCCTTCCTCCTCGTACAGCCGGATCACCTCCAGCGCGACGGCGGCGGCCACCGGATGCGCCGAATAGGTGGCGCCGTGGCCGATCACCGCGCCGGCCGGGGCGCCGTCGGCGATGCCGGCGTAGACCTTCTCCGAGACCAGCGTGGCGCCCATCGGCACGTAGCCGGAGGTCAGGCCCTTGGCGATGGTCATCAGGTCCGGTTCCACGCCTTCGTCCGCGCAGGCGAACATCGGGCCGGTGCGGCCGAAGCCGGTGATGACCTCGTCCACGACGAACAGGATGTCCAGTTCGCGCGCGGTGTCGGCCATCGCCTTGAGCCAGCCGCGCGGCGGCACGATCACCCCGCCCGAGCCCTGGACCGGTTCGCAGAAGAACGCGGCGACGCTGTCCGCGCCCAGCTCGGCGACCTTGGCGCGCAGTGCGGCGGTGGAGGCGGCGATCAGCGCCTGCGGGTCGTCGCCGTGCTCGCTGCGGTAGGGATTGGGCGAGGGCAGGTAGTGCTGGTGCGGCAGCGGCAGGTCGAAGCCGCGGTGGAAGCTGGGCAATGCGGTCAGCCCGGCGCCGGTGCTGGAGGAACCGTGGTAGCCGCGCTCGAGCGCGATGAAGTGCTTCTTGCGCGGACGCCCGGTGTTGTTGTGGTACTGCACGATGAAGCGGATCGCCGCATCCACCGCCTCCGAGCCGCCGAGGGTGAGGTAGGCATGGTCCAGCGTGCCGGGGGCCAGTTGCGTCAGCTTGGCGGCCAGGCGGATCGCCGGCTCGCTGCCGTAGTGGAAGTAGCCGGTGGCGTAGGGCAGCTTGCGCATCTGCCGGGCGGCGGCCTCGACCACGCTGTCGCGGCCGTAGCCGACGTTGACGCACCACAGCCCGGCGAAGGCGTCCAGCAACTTGTTGCCGTCGGCGTCCCACAGCCAGCAGCCCTGGCCGGATTCGAGCACGTTGACGCCATGGGCCTCGTGCTGGCGCCAGGCCGCGACCGGGTGGATCAGGTGGTCGCGGTCGAGTTCGCGCAGCGTGGGCGTGGAGGAGGATGAGCGGGAAGCGGGCAGCATGTTTCCGTACCTTGCGGGGGATTCGGGCGCGACCGCGCGCGGATGCGATGCGCGGTCGGCGGACGCGGCCAGCTTAGGCGCGCGGCGCGAGCGGATGCTGCCGGTTTTGCCGGCGCGTGGACGTGCGAATGCGGTTGTTCGGCGGAGCGCGGCAGATTATGCGGCGATGTCGGCCGGCATGGCGCTGCGCCGGACATGGGCACGCCGAATATCGACAAGCGAAAAACAACCCGATACGCTGCGGCGATGCCTGGATTCGCCTCGCCCGTCCTTCGTCTCCTGCGCGCCAGCCTGCTGGCGTTGCTGGTGTTGGGCGTGATGGTGCGGCCGGTGCTGAACCAGGTCGGCGAGCTTCACCAGATCGAGCACATGGCCGCCGAAGTGGCCGAGCACGGGCATGCCCATCCCGGCCAGGATGCCCCCGATCCCGCCCCCGACCACATGAAAGGGGCCCATGGCCTGATGCACCAGACCGACGCCGGCTTCTCCGCGGACGTCTGGCCCATCTGGAACCTGCCTTCCGCCGTCTTGCCGGAATCCGTGCTGCCGATGGCCAAGTTGGCCGCGGTGCCTTTGCAACGCCTCACGACCCCTTTTCGCCCTCCGATCGTCTGACGCTCGTCGTGGCCGCGCTTCGCTAGCGGCCTGATCCGTGCTGTCTGTCCAACGACCGGAGAATTTCCGTGAAATTGCGTTATTTGTGGGCCCTGGCTGTTGCCGGGTCCTGCGGCGGCGTCCCGTGGGCGCGCGCTGCCGAACCCTTGCGCCTCGAGGAAGCAATCGGGCGCGCCCTGGCTTCCAATCCCGTACTGGTGGCGGAGGCGGCGCAACTGCGTGCAGTCGATATCCATGCCCAGCATGAGGGGTTGCCGCCGCCCTACGTAGTGGGTGGGGAACTGGAGAACGTCGGCGGAACCGGGGAGGTCAGCGGCGCCCGCTCGGCCGAGACCACCCTGCGGATCGGTCGGGTGATTGAGCTGGGGGGCAAACGAGCCGCCCGCCAGGCCCTGGGCCGGGCCGAAGTGGCCCAGCAACGGAGCGCGGCTGACGCCGCCCGGATCGAAGTGGCCAGCCGTGCCACCGCCCGCTTCATCGAGGTCGTGGCCGACCAGCAGCGGCTGGTGCAGGCCGACGAACGCGTGCGGCAGGCCGAGCGCACCCGGCGCGTGGTCGCGTCGTGGGTCGCGGCCGCCCGCAACCCCGAGTCCGACCTGCGCGCGGCCGAAATCGCATTGGCGGACGCGGAACTGGCGCGCGAGCACGCCGAGCACGAGCTGACCAGTGCACGGACGAGCCTGGCGGCCACCTGGGGGGCGTTGTCGCCGGACTTCGAGGCCGTTGCCGGGAACCTGGCGGAGCTGCCCGCCGTGGAGCCCTTCGAGGCATTGGCCGCCCGCCTGCCCGATACCCTGGAGCAGCGGGCCCTGCTGATGGAAGAGCGAATCGTGCAGGCGCGCCGTCATGTCGCCGAGGCCAGCCGCAAGCCGGACGTGAACGTCAGCCTGGGGGTTCGCCGGCTGGAAGGATCCGACGACCAGGGACTGGTGATGTCCGTGTCGGTGCCGTTGGGCAACAGGCCACGCGCGGCCTATTCCATCGCCGAAGCCGATGCCCAACTGGCGGCCCTGGCAGCGCGCCGCGATGCCGGACGGCTCGAACGCCACCAGGCCCTGTTCGAGAAATACCAGGAACTCAAGCATGCGCGCACCGAGTCGGAATCGTTGCGCGAACGCATGCTGCCCAAGGCCGAGCAGGCGTTCGCGTTCACGCGCAGAGGTTTCGAAGCCGGCCGCTTCTCCTTCCTGGCGCTCGCGCAAGCCGAGAAAACGCTCTTTGATCTGCGCGCGCGTGACGTCGAAGCCACTGCCCGCTACCACACGCTGCTGGTCGAGGTCGATCGCCTCACCGCCACCGTCCAGGACACCACGCCATGAACCGCCGTCTGATTCTGCTTCTGTTCCCCCTGTTGCTTGTCGCCTGCGGCGGCGCGCCAGGCCCCGCCAGCCAAGGCGAAGCGGCCGGAGCCGCCCAGGCTTCTGCCGACTACGAACGCGGCCCGCATCGTGGGCGCATGCTGCGCGATGACGATTTCGCGCTGGAAATCACCATATTCGAAACCAACGTGCCCCCGCAGTTCCGGCTGTATGCCTACCAGAACGACAAACCGTTGCCCGCAAACAGTGTGGTACCGACGATCACGCTCAAGCGGCTGGATGGCGAGGTCAACACTTTCAGTTTCAAGCCCGAGGGCGATCACCTGACCGGCAACGGCACCGTGATCGAGCCGCACTCCTTCGATGTCGAGGTGAAGGCCGAGCATGCCGGTAAATCGCATGCCTGGAAATACGCCTCCTACGAAGGCCGGACCACGATCCCGGCCAAAGCGGCCAAGGACGCGGGCGTGGTCGTCGAGCCGGCGGGTCCGGCGCTCATCCGCGACACCGTGCAACTGATGGGCAACGTGGCGGTGGATGCCGACCGGCTCGCACAGGTCAAGGCGCGTTTCCCCGGCATCGTTCGTGCGGTGCATGTCCAGCAGGGCCAGCGGGTCAGGCGCGGGCAGGCACTGGTGACCGTGGAAGGCAACGACAGCATGCGCAGCTACGCGGTCGCCGCGCCGTTCGACGGCGTCGTGCTGAGCCGGCCGACCAACGTCGGCGACGTGGCCGACGGCAACATGCTGGTCGAACTGGCGAATCTGTCCGAGGTGTGGATCGAACTGCGCGCCATCGGCGCGGACGCGGAGAAGATCGCGCCCGGGCAGAAAGTGAGCATCCATTCGGCGACGGGAGAGAGTAGCGCCGAGGGCGTAATCCGGACCTTGTTGCCGGTGGCCTCCGGACAGAGCGTGGTGGCTCGCGCCAGCCTCCCCAATCCCGAAGGGCGTTGGCGTCCGGGCATGGCCGTGTCCGCCGAAATCACCATCGCCGCGCGCGAGGTGCCGCTGGCGGTGAAGGAATCGGGCCTGCAGCGTTTCCGCGACTTCACCGTGGTCTTCGCGCAGGTCGGCGACACCTACGAGGTACGGATGCTCGAACTCGGGGCGCGCGATGGCGAGTACGCCGAAGTGCTTGGCGGACTGAAACCCGGCACGCCTTACGCCACCGAGCAGAGCTTCCTGATCAAGGCCGACATCGACAAGTCCGGCGCCAGCCACGACCACTGAGGACGCCGACATGCTGGAACGAATCATACGTGCCGCCATCGCACATCGGTGGCTGGTGTTGCTGCTGGTGCTTGCAGCCAGTGCGGTGGGCGTCTGGAACTACGGACGGCTGCCGATCGACGCGGTGCCGGACATCACCAATGTGCAGGTGCAGGTCAATTCCGAAGCGCCGGGTTACTCGCCGCTGGAAGCCGAACAGCGGGTGACCTATCCCGTGGAGACGGCGTTGGCCGGCATGGCGAAGATGCAATACACGCGCTCGATCTCGCGTTATGGCCTGTCGCAGGTCACCGTCGTTTTCGAGGACGGCACCGACATCTATTTCGCTCGCCAGCAGGTGGCCGAACGCTTGCAACAGGCCACCGGGCAGTTGCCGGCGGGAGTGAAGCCGACGCTGGGGCCGGTGGCGACGGGTCTGGGCGAGATCTACATGTACACGGTCGAGGCCGAGGCCGGCGCACGCAAGGCCGATGGAACCGCGTGGACACCAACGGATCTGCGCACCTTGCAGGACTGGGTCATCCGCCCGCAACTGCGCAATCTCAAGGGCGTTACCGAGGTCAATACCATTGGCGGCGACGTGCGCCAGTTCCACATCACGCCCGATCCGGCCAAGCTGACCGCGTTCGACCTGGCCATCGAGGACCTGCTGTCCGCGGTGGAGCGCAACAACGCCAGTACCGGCGCCGGTTACATCGAACGCGGCGGCGAACAGAACCTGATCCGCATTCCCGGCCAGGTGGCTGATGCGGAGGGCCTGCGCGGAATCGTCGTGGCAATGCGTGATGGCCTGCCATTGCGCATCCGCGACGTGGCCGGGGTGCACGAAGGTTCGGAGCTGCGCACTGGCGCGGCAACCAGGGACGGTCGTGAAGTCGTGCTGGGCACGGTATTCATGCTGATTGGCGAGAACAGCCGCGAGGTGGCCCAGCGCGCCGGCGCCAAGTTGAAACAGATCGACGCAGGTTTGCCGGAAGGCGTTTCCGCACGCGCTGTCTACGACCGCACCCATCTGGTCGATCGCAGCATCGCCACCGTGCAGAAGAACCTGCTGGAGGGCGCGTTGCTGGTGATCGCCGTGCTGTTCCTGCTGCTGGGCAATATCCGCGCGGCGCTGATCACCGCCGCGGTGATCCCGGTGGCGATGCTGCTGACCATCACCGGCATGGTGCAGAACCGGGTCTCGGCCAACCTGATGAGCCTGGGCGCGCTCGACTTCGGCCTGATCGTCGATGGCGCGGTGATCATCGTCGAGAACTGCCTGCGGCGATTCGGCGAACGCCAGCACCAGCTCGGCCGGCTGCTGAACCGCGAGGAACGCTTCGATCTGGCCGCGATGGCCAGCGCCGAGGTGATAAAGCCGAGTCTGTTCGGCCTGTTCATCATCGCCGCGGTGTACCTGCCGATCTTCGCCCTGAGCGGTGTCGAGGGAAAGACCTTCCACCCGATGGCGATCACCGTGGTCATGGCGCTGAGCGCGGCAATGGTGTTGTCGCTGACCTTCGTTCCGGCAGCGGTGGCGCAGTTCGTCGCCGGCAAGGTCGAGGAGAAGGAGACCCGGGTGATGCGTGGCGTCTCGCGGCTGTATGCGCCGCTGCTGGAGAAAGTCCTGTCCCTGCGCGTGGCGGTGGTTGCCGCGGCGGCGGCGCTCGTGGTCGTGTGCGGCATGCTGGCGACGCGGCTGGGAACGGAGTTCATCCCCAACCTGGACGAAGGCGACATCGCCCTGCATGCACTGCGCATTCCCGGCACCAGCCTGACCCAGGCCGTCGGCATGCAGAGGCAGCTGGAGTCGCGGATCAAGCAATTCCCGGAAGTGGACAAGGTCGTGGCCAAGCTCGGCACTGCCGAAGTGGCCACCGATCCGATGCCGCCTTCGGTCGCCGACACCTTCGTGCTGCTGAAGGATCGCCGCGAATGGCCCGATCCGCGTAAGCCAAAGGTGCAACTGGTCGCCGAACTGGAGCAGGCGGTGCGTGCCATTCCCGGCAACAACTACGAGTTCACCCAACCGGTGCAGATGCGCATGAACGAGCTGATCGCCGGCGTGCGCGCCGAGGTGGCGATCAAGGTGTTCGGCGACGACATGGAGCAGCTGGAAGCCATCGGCAAGCAGGTCGAGGCCGTCGCCGGCAGGATCGAGGGCAATGCCGACGTGAAGCTGGAACAGATGACCGGCCTGCCGCTGCTGGTGATCCAGCCGGATCGCGCCGCGCTGGCGCGTTACGGCCTGGCCGTGGCCGATGTCCAGGAGACGGTCGCCGCCGCGCTGGGGGGCGCCAATGCAGGACAGTTGTTCGAAGGCGACCGCCGCTTCGATATCGTCGTGCGCCTGCCGGAAGCCAAGCGCCAGGATCTGAAGGTGCTGGCGGCGCTGCCGATTGCCGTCCCGGCGCAACGCGGCAACGGCAATGGCGGCTTCGCCTTGCCCGGCTCGGTGCCGTTGGGCGCGGTGGCGAGCATCGCGGTGGAACTGGGGCCGAACCAGGTCAGCCGCGAGAACGGCAAGCGCCGTGTCGTCATCACCTCCAACGTCCGTGGCCGCGACCTGGGTTCGTTCGTGGAGGAATTGCAGGAGCGCATCGCCGCCGAGGTCGAACTGCCGGAAGGCTACTGGGTCGAGTACGGCGGCACCTTCCAGCAACTGATCTCGGCCAGCCAGCGGCTGACGGTGGTGGTGCCGGTGGTGCTGGTGATGATCTTCGGCCTGCTGTTCATGGCCTTCGGCTCTGCAAAGGACGCGGCCATCGTGTTCAGCGGCGTGCCGCTGGCCCTGACCGGCGGCGTGCTGGCGCTGTGGTTGCGCGGCATCCCGTTCTCGATCTCCGCCGGCGTGGGTTTCATCGCGCTGTCCGGCGTGGCGGTGCTCAATGGGCTGGTGATGATCAGCTTCATCCGCAAGTTGCGGGAACAGGGCGGATCGCTGGAAGATGCCGTCACCGAGGGCGCACTGACGCGGTTGCGCCCGGTGCTGATGACCGCATTGGTCGCCAGCCTCGGTTTCGTGCCGATGGCCCTGAACGTGGGCACCGGCGCCGAGGTGCAGCGCCCGCTGGCCACCGTGGTGATCGGCGGCATCGTCTCCTCCACCTTGCTGACCTTGCTGGTGTTGCCGGCGCTGTATCGGTTGATGCACCGTGGCGATCTGCTCGAACGGGGGCGCCCATGAGCGCTCCGGGCTTTTTCCCGACGAAGCAGGTTTTCTGGCACGACTGGCGCAGACTGGCCGCCCGGTTGCCGCTCCTGGCCCTTTCGATGTTTCCCCTGGCGGCGTTCGCCCATGGCGTCAGCGAAGGCGACCAGGCGTTCCTGGAGCAAAGCTCCGGGCGGCAACTGGTGGCATTCGCCTATCTGGGCGCCAAGCACATGTTCACCGGCTACGACCACCTGCTGTTCCTGCTCGGGGTGGTGTTCTTCCTGTACCGCATGCGCGACGTGGGGATCTACGTCACCTTGTTCGCGCTCGGCCACAGCGCGACGCTGCTGCTCGGCGTGCTGGGGGGCTTCCACGTCAATGCCTACGCGGTCGACGCGATCATCGGCCTGTCGGTGGTCTACAAGGCGCTGGACAACCTAGGTGCGTTCCGGCGCTGGTTCGGCTTCCAGCCGAACATCAAGGCGGCGGTGCTGGTCTTCGGCCTGTTCCATGGACTAGGCCTGGCGACCAAGCTGCAGGACTTCTCGCTGTCGCGCACTGGCCTGGTGGCCAACATGCTGGCCTTCAACGTCGGCGTGGAGATCGGGCAAATGCTCGCGCTGGCGGCGATCCTCATCGCGATGGGTTTTTGGCGTCGCTCGCCGGCCTTCGGCCGTCAGGCGTTCGCGGCCAACGGCGTGCTCATGAGCGCTGGCTTCCTCCTGATCGGCTACCAGCTGGCCGGCTATTTCGTTTCCTGATGGAGAACTGTCCATGTCCGTTACCTTGAACCAACCGCTGCCCAGCACCGCGCGCCTGCTGCGCGCCACCGCGATCGCCGCCGCCGTGGCCGGCGTGCTGCTGGTGACCGCCGTGCTTCCGGCCGAGTACGGCCTGGACCCCACCGGCATCGGCCGGGCGCTGGGCTTGACCCGGCTCGGCGCCGGTCCAGAGATCTCCGGACCGGCCGCGCCGGCGCCGGCGCAGGTGTCCGCCGGTGCGGCTGCGCAAGCCAATGCGCTTCTGGCCGAAAAGGCCAGGGCCGCCTTTGGCGAGAACCCCGCGCAATCGCTGGATGCGGCGGCCGTCTCGCCGGCCGCCGGCGAACTGCGCCGCGACACTTTCTCGCTGTCGCTGGCGCCCGGCAAGGGCGCCGAGGTGAAGGCGCATCTCACGCAGGGGGCCGGGTTGGTGTATCGCTGGAGCGCTACGGGCGATGTCGCCGTCGACATGCACGGCGAACGCCCCGACGTGAAAGACGCCTGGACGAGCTACTCGATCGAGTCGGCGCAGCGCCAGGCCGAAGGCACGTTCGTCGCGCCGTTCGACGGTACCCATGGCTGGTACTGGCAGAACCGTGGCGAGCAGCCCGTCGAAGTCGAAGTGGAGGTCGTGGGCTTCCAGGCCGATCTTTATCGCCCATGATCGCGAACCTCTTGCGCGTTGTCCCACCCGCGGCCATCGGGCCGCTTCTTCAGGAGTTGATCGCATGAACATCCGTTCCATCGTGTTGGCCGTCGTCGTCGTCGCTTCCTCCGCTTCGACCCTCGCAACGGCCCATGGCCCCAACGGGCATGAGCCGGCACCGGCGAAGAAGCCCAAGCCAACGACCTGCGAGCAGTTGGCCGATGCCGCCAAGTACGACGGCGCCGCGACCGATCCGGCGACCAGGGATCTCAAGGCCAGTTGTGAAGCCAAGAAGCAGGGGGCGGGAAAGAAGTAAGCTTCCCGCACGCGAAGGCCACTCCTGCCTCGTGCGGGGGTATCGCATGGGGTTTCCGAGGTGACTCGGGGACCCCTCGTTGCACAATGACCGGGATGCGAGCGCATGATCGAGGTCCTGAAGAACTCCGCATTTCGCCGTTTGTTCGGTGCCCAGGTCGTGGCGCTGGTGGGCACCGGACTGGCCACGGTCGCGCTGGCGTTGTTGGCCTACGATCTGGCGGGTGCCCAGGCCGGCGCTGTGCTGGGCGTGGCGCTGGCGATCAAGATGATCGTCTATGTCGTCCTGTCGCCGGTCTCCGCTGCGGTGGTGCCGCCATCATTGCGCAAGCCGGTGCTGATCGCGCTGGACCTGATCCGCGCCGCGGTGGCGCTGGCACTGCCTTTCGTTTCCGAAATCTGGCAGGTGTACTTGCTGATCGCTTTGTTGCAGTCGGCATCCGCCTGCTTCACGCCGCTGTTCCAGTCGCTGATTCCGCAGGTCCTGCCCGATGAGCGCGACTACACCCGGGCGCTGTCGCTCTCGCGCCTGGCCTACGACTTGGAAAGCCTGCTGAGCCCGGCACTGGCTGCGCTGCTGTTGACCGTGGTCAGTTTCCATGGCCTGTTCGCCGGTACCTCGGCCGGTTTCGTGCTGTCGGCGCTGCTGGTGTCCTTCACCGCCTTCCCGTCCGTGGCGGACGGGCGCCGCGACGAGGGACCCTACGCCCGTGCCAGGCGTGGCATGCGGATCTATCTGCGCACCCCGAGATTGCGCGGCCTGCTGGCGCTGAACCTGTGCGCGGCCGCCGGTGGCGCGATGGTGTTCGTGAACACGGTCGTGGTGGTACGCGGCGTGCTCCATGGGGGCGGTCGCGAGGTGGCCTGGGCGCTGGCCGTCTTCGGTGGCGGCTCGATGCTTGTCGCGCTGCTGCTGCCGAAGTGGCTGGACCAGGCGTCGGACCGCCGGGTGATGCTGGCGGCGGCCGGTGTCATGTGTTGCACGCTGGTCGCCGTCGCCGGCCTCTGGCTGGGGACGCAGGGCAGGCCGGCGTGGGGTGCCCTGCTCCCGGCGTGGATGCTGCTGGGCATGGCCTATGCGGGCCTGGTCACGCCCGGGGGGCGATTGTTGCGCCGCTCGGCAGAATCGTCGGACCTGCCGTTCCTTTTCGCCGCCCAGTTCTCGCTGTCGCACGTCTGCTGGCTGATCGCCTATCCGCTGGCGGGCATCGTGGGTGCGCGCTTTGGTCTTTCCGTTGCGCTGTCGGCGTTGAGCGCGATGGCGATCGTGGGGGCGGTATCGGCCCGGCGTTCCTGGCCTGGACATGATCCGGACGAAATGGTGCATCGGCACGACGACCTGCCGCCTGATCACCCGCACTTGCTGGAGCATGGCGGACAGGTCGAGCATCGGCACCGCTACGTGATCGACGTTCTGCACTCGAACTGGCCGCGTTGAGCGGATGGCATCAGTAGCCGCGCGCGCGCTCCACTTCTCCGAGCAGCGGCGCGCCGGCACGGTGCCGGCGTAGGTTTTCCAGCAGCGCCAGCGCCGAGCCCTCGGCGCGGGTGGTGCTGGCGATGTGCGGGGTCAGCCAGAGGCGCGGGTGCCGCCACAGTGGATCGTCGGGCGGCAATGGCTCGGGGTCGGTCACGTCGAGGATGGCCTCGCCCAACTGGCCGCTGTCCAGCGCGGCCAGCAGGTCGGCAGCGACTAGCTGCGCGCCGCGCCCGACCTGCAGCAACGCCGCCCCGCGCGGCAGCCGCGCGAACAGGCTGGCGTCGAGCAGACCGCGGGTGGCCTCGGTAAGCGGCAGCAGGCAGGCCAGGATGTCGCTGCGCGCCAGCAGCGCGTCCAGCCCCGCCGGGCCGGCGAAGCTGGCGATGCCTTCGAGTTTGCGCGGACTGCGGCTCCAGCCGGCGCAGTCGAAGCCGTAGTCGCGCAGGTGGCGCAGCACCGCCCCACCCAGCTCGCCGATGCCGAGCACCCCGACCCGGCGCCGCGCCGCAGGCACGGCCGGCAGTGGCTGCCAGCGCCGTTCGCGCTGCTGGCGCAGATACTGCGGCAGTTCGCGGTGCAGCGCGAGCACGCCGGCGCTGACGTATTCGAGCATGCCTTCGCGGATGCCCGGCTCGATCATCCGCACCACGCGCACGCCGGGCGGCAGCGCGGTGAGGTCGAGGTGGTCGATGCCGGCGCCGACGCCGAACACGATTTCCAGGTTGGGGAAGATCGACAGGTCCGGCGGTGGTTCCCAGGCGGCAAGGTAGCGCACCTGCGCCGCCTCGCCGGTGTCGGGCCAGAAGCGCAGGCGCAACTCCGGCATGCGCTCGGTGAAGATCCGCGCCCAGATCTGGCCGCGCTGCGGGTCGGATTTGTAGAGCAGGGTCATGCGGGGTCAGCCGAACGCCTGCGTCGCCAGCGCGAACAGCCGCGGGCCCGCATCGCTCGCCGGCGGCTCGCCGAATACCATCGTGGTCACGGTGCCGACCCGGCGCATGCCCAGTGTCTCGATCCATTCGGCCAGCCCGCTGTCGAAATCAATGTCGATGCGGGTGAAGCGACCGGCATTGAGTCCGGTCAGGTGCGCGATCAGCGCCTGCGCGCCAAGTGCGTCCGGGGCGGTGACCGGGCCGATCGACCAGCCGCGGCCGAAACGGCGCAGCAGTGCGAAGCCTTGCGCAACGCTGTCGTGGTCCAGCACCACCGCATGGCTGGCCTCGGCCACCAGCGTGGCGATCAGCGCCGGACGGTGCATGCCGCGCGCGCGCGCGTCCAGCGCGATCAGGGCGTCCAGGTCGCGGTGGCTGGCCGGACGCAGCCGCCAGCCCGGGTCCAGCGCCACCAGCGGCGCCGGCAACGCGGTGCCCTGGTGCTGGCGCACCTCGCCGATGCGCACGAAACCCAGCCGCTCGTACAGGCCGCGGCCTTCGGCGGTGGCATACAGCAGTATCCGGCGCGGCTGCGCCTCGGCCATCAGCGCTTCCATCACGCGGTGACCGATGCGCTGCCCGCGGCAGGCCTCGGCGACGATGATCAGGCCGAGCGTAGCGAAGTTGCGGTCCCAGCGCCAAGTCAGACCGGTGGCGACCACCGCGCCGTCGCGCTCGGCCACCACGCCCTGGCCCAGCGCGAAGGCCAGCTGCCAGTCCTCCAGGCGATGCGGCCAGCGCAGTTCGGTCGACATCGCGTAGGCCATTTCCAGGTCGGCGGCCGTCATCTTCCTCAGCGTGACCCCGTCGGCGAGGACGGCATCCTGTGCGGTGGCTCGGTTCAAGGCGGGAATCCAGGTCAGGGACGTCCATCATTCCATCGCGAGGATGACCGCGATTGGACGAAATTGGCACGCATGCCGGCTCCGTATCCTACAGGGCGATGTCGGCAAGCACGCCAGGTCGAGCATAGTGGCACCGACCACAAGCCGGCGACGGAGGCCGATCTGGGATGCGAGGACACGCCTGCCGATTCGCGGGGATTCGCGGGCCCGGCAGCGACCTTGCCGGAGCCGCAATGGTGCAGGACCGCTCCAAAAAGGGGCGGCCGCACGACCTGCTGCGACATGACGGCCAAACCACAGTTTGTATCTGGCGCCGCGGCAAAAGCGGCGTATGGCGCTGGAACACGCATGATTCAATTCGGGATAGGGCCCGGTATCGCGTGCGGGCTTCGCCTCCATCCAGGATTCCAGCATGGCTTTTCGTCCCAAGTACATCAGCTTCGACTGCTACGGCACGCTCATCCACTACAAGCCTGGCGACATGGCGAAGCAATTCTTCGCCGAGCGCGTGCCGGCCGAACGCATGGATCAGTTCCTGGCCGACTTCACCGCCTATCGCTTCGACGAAGTGCTCGGGCCGTGGCAGCCGCTGGACGACGTGATCCGCAACGCGCTGCGCCGGCTGTGCCGCAAGTGGAGACTGCAGTACCTGGACGAGGACGCGCAGCGCATCTGCGACGCGATCCCGAGCTGGAGGCCGCATCCGGACGTGCCCGCCGGGCTGGCGCGGGTCGCCAGGGAATTCCCGCTGGTGATCCTGTCCAACGCGATGGACCACCAGATCCAGCAGAACGTGGCGCTGCTCGGCGCGCCGTTCCACCGCGTCTACACCGCGCAGCAGGCGCAGGCCTACAAGCCGCGGCTGCAGGCGTTCGAATACATGATCGACTCGCTGGGCGCCAATCCGGAGGACTTCCTGCACGTTTCCTCGAGCCTGCGCTACGACCTGATGTCGGCCGAGGACATCGGCATCAGGAACAAGGTGTTCGTCAACCGCGGCCACGGCCCGGGCAACTCGGCGTACGGCTACACCGAGATCGCCGACATCGGCGGCCTGCCCGGCGTGGTCGGGCTGTAACCGCGCCGATGAAGCTCGAATCGTATTGGCAGCACAGCGTGCCGGCCTTCGTCCCCGCGCCGTCCGAGTTGCCGGCGAAGGTGGACGTGGCCATCGTCGGAGCCGGCTTCACCGGCCTCAGCGCTGCACTGGCGCTGGCTCGGCGCGGCGCCAGCGTGGCGGTGCTGGAGGCGCGCGAGCGCATCGCCGCCGAGGCATCCGGGCGCAACGGCGGCCATGTCAACAACGGCCTGGCGGTGGACTACGCGGCGCTGGCCGCGCGCATCGGCACGGACGGTGCGCGTGCCTGGTACCACGCCTTCGACGCTGCGGTGGACACGGTCGAGCGACTGGTGCTCGAGGAAGGCATCGATTGCGATTTCCAGCGCAACGGCAAGCTCAAGCTCGGCACCCGGCCGCAGCACTACGACGAGCTGGCGCGCGCGGCCGAACGCTTGCGGCGCGACGGCGTGGATGCCGAACTGGACGTGCTCGATGCCGCGCAAGCGCGCGAGGAGGTGCGCAGCGAGCGCTTCAGCGGCGGGCTGGTCTACCGCAAGAGCGCGCAGATGCACATGGGGCGTTTTGCCAACGGACTGGCGCAGGCCGCCGAGCGCGCCGGTGCGCGCATCCACCTCGATACACCGGTACGGCGCCTGCAGGCACGGTCCGGCCGCGGCGGCGCGCACCGGCTGCACACCCCGGGTGGCGTCGTCGAAGCGCGGCAGGTGCTGCTCGCCACCGGCACCTCGCGCCACGGCGGCTACGCCAGTTTCGGCTGGCTGCGCCGGCGCCTGGTGCCGATCGGCAGCTTCATCGTGGTCACCGCACCGATGCCGGTCGAGCAGGCGCAGGCGTTGCTGCGCGGGCGCCGCACCTACACCACGGTCGCCAACATCCACCATTACTTCCGGCTGACCCCGGACCAGCGGCTGGTGTTCGGAGGACGCGCGCGCTTCGCCGTGTCCAGCCCCCAGTCGGATGCACGCAGCGGCGAAGTCCTGCGCCGGGGTCTCGTGGAGACCTTCCCGGCGTTGGCCGGCCTGCCGATCGACTACTGCTGGGGCGGGTTGGTGGACATGAGCGCCGACCGCCTGCCGCGTGCCGGCGTGCGCGAGGGCATCCACTACAGCGTCGGCTACAGCGGCCACGGCACCCAGATGTCGGTGCACATGGGCCGGCACGTCGCCGCGGCGATGGCGGGCGAGGCGATGCCGCAGGCGTGGGACGGTCGCGGCGACTGGCCGGCGATCCCGGGTCATCTTGGCCCGCCGTGGTTCTTGCCGGCGGTGGGCCTGTACTACCGGCTAAAGGACCGCCTGCAGAACTGAATGGTCATCGCGCATGCAACTCAATAACTGAGATTGGTTCAGTGATCTTGTTTTAATGGATTTTTCCGCAGAGATGGGTATCGAAAAGCGTCCGTGTTTACTCATTGATTAATCAAAATAATCGTAATGGAAGGTGCAATGATGAAATCGAAAGCAGGTTTACGAGGTTTCGTGGCGGTGCTGGTCATCGCCGGTCTGGTGCAGTCTTCCGTGGCTTCTGCGCATGCCATCTGGTTTGCGCAGCGCTCCAAGCAATTGGCGATGATCTATGGCGTGGGCGCCGACGATCTGGATGCGGTGAAGCGTCTTCCGCTGGTGACGAAGGTGTCCGGATTCGATGGCGGCTGGCAGGAAGTGGCGACTTCCATCAAGGCGAACGGGCCAATCGCCATCGTCGACAGTGACGCGCCCGTCAATGCCGTGGCAGCCGTGATGGACTACGGCGTATGGGCGAAGGGCAAGGACGGGGAGTGGTACAAGAAGGGGCGGGACGAGATGCCGGACGCGGTGCTTGCCGAGCGCAACTACAAGTACGCTGTCCACATCGGTTCGCTGACGGCGAAGATTCCTCTCATCGAGGGACAGAATCTCCAGATCGTCCCGGTCGGAGACATTCCTGCCGAGCATGGCAAACCCGTGACCTTCCAGGTCCTATTCAAGGGAAAACCGACGGCTGGAGTTCAAGTGCTTCACGACTACGTGAATGACCCAGATCAGGTTCCCCAGGTAACCGGCGCCGACGGCAAGGTGACCATGGATGTCAGGAACCAGGGATTGAATGTCGTGGCGGCGATCTATGTTGGGCCGAGCGACAACGCAACAAAATACGACCGCGTGGAGCATCGTTCGACCCTGTCCTTCACGCTGCCCCACCAGCCAGAGTAAATAGAGGAGTCCAGCAATGGGAATTATTTCCAAGTTCTTCGCCGTGGCCATGCTTGCAGGATTGCCCTTGCTGGCGGGCGCGCACGGCAATATGCAGCCCCAGCACGGGGGTATCGTCCAGATGTCGGGGGAGACCGTATTCGAGCTGGTGGTAAACGCTTCCAGCGTCGAGCTGTACGTTTCCGAGGATGACGAGCCCGTCAGCAATACCTCGGCAACCGCCAAGCTTACCGTAACCGCGAGCGGCAAGAAGACGGAGACGGCGCTTGCGCCGGCGGCGGATGGCGGTTTCGCTGCGGCGGTAAAAATTCCCAAGGGAGCGAGTGTCGGGGTGACGGTTGTCGACAAGACCTCGGGGGCCAAGACCTTCACCGTCTACACGCTCAAGTGACATTCCCAGGAGAAGCGGCACTCATGGAGTCGAAGCTGGAAGCGGTCTCGAGGCGCTATAGAACGGCGATAATCCTGCTTCTATCGCTTTGTTGTGTCGTTATCTTCAGCCATGCGCCGGATTCCTGGGCGCACGGCGTATCCGACAAGGACAAGACCTATATCCAGTCCATGCAGGGGGTGCATGTCGTTCCTTACATGTACCTGGGGGCAAAGCACATGGTGACGGGATACGACCACCTGCTTTTCCTTTTCGGAGTCATATTCTTTCTTTATCGGCTCAAGGACGTTGTGCATTACGTGACATTGTTCGCGGTCGGTCATTCCGTTACGCTTCTGGCCGGGGTGTTGCTGAACATACATGCCAATGCCTACGTGATCGATGCGATCATCGGTCTTTCCGTGGTTTACAAGGCCGTGGACAATCTTGGCGGGTTGAATATTTTATTCGGTTCCAATTTCAATCCAAGAATGGCGGTATTGATATTCGGGCTGTTTCATGGCTTCGGTCTGGCGACCAAGATCCAGGAATTGTCGTTCTCGCGCGACGGCCTGCTGGGCAATCTGATCAGCTTCAATGCAGGGGTCGAAATAGGTCAGTTCCTGGCGCTCAGCCTGATCCTGATCCTTATGACCCTGTGGAGACGGACCCCGTCGTTTGGGCGCAGCGCCGTCGCCGCCAACGGCGCCCTTATGTGCGCTGGCTTCGTCCTCATCGCCTATCAGCTATCTGGCCTTATTGCAGGTTAAGCCCCATGACGATTCATTCGGAAACTCTGCCGCACACCTACCAAGTCTCCAGGCGTAGTCTGCTCAAGGTGTCGGGTATCGCCTTTCTGGGGGCCGCGGTGATCTCGCTGGCCTTTGTCCTTCCCGCGGAGCGGGGGATCGACCCGACCGGTATTGGCAGTGCGCTGGGCCTGACCCAGATGGCCAATGGCGAAGACGTTGACGAGGACACGCCCGCGGCAGGCCCTGCGAGCGAAGTCGCGGCCTATGCCGTTCCAGAACAGACCAGGGCCAGCATAGTCAAGGCTACGCCGATGCGCTCGGACGAGATCACGATCACATTGGCACCGCATACGGGCGCCGAGATCAAGGCGCACATGAAAGCGGGCGACCATTTCATATACAGCTGGACCTCGACCTCGCCGGTCAAGGCCGATATGCATGGCGAGAAGAAGGGCGATACGTCGGGTAACTTCACCCAGTACTGGAAGGAAAAGGGACTTTCGAAGGACCAGGGCGCGCTTACCGCGCCTTTTGAGGGCACCCATGGCTGGTATTTCCGTAACCAGGGAGAAGCCCCGCTGACGGTGACGGTCCAGACCAGCGGATTTTACGAGGATCTTTTCGAGCCAAAGGCCGAGTAGATTCTTCGGACGGACCGCAAGTCGTTGCCGGTGGATATTCCGGATGGAGAATATCGGCCACAGCTGGTGGCCCCGCTATTGCCGGCTGCGTTTGGCGGCGCGAGCTCTCCGGTTCGCTGGTGCCAGGGCTGTGCACGCCGCCCATGAATGATGTTGCAGGCCGGCACCGGACGCCGCTCTGCGTCCAGTGCAACGGCATGAGTGGTCGGCGTGGGCAGTGCGCGCCGGAAATGCCGATTCAGGACCGGTCCCGGCCCCCGCCGGAAGTTGGCAGGGGCCTGATCACAGGGTGGGGCAAAGCGCTGCCGTTCCGGCCATTCACGGCGGAATATGCTGGTATGAACCTTCGTCACCGCAGGTAATCGCAAAGTGGAAACGGCCTGTATTTCGTACAAGACCGGCGCGATTTCAAGGTTTCATTCTCGTGACGAAGTCGTTCACGACCGGGGGGTACGCGCAGCGAGGGAGTAGGTACGCCCTCCGGTCGTCCTTGCCGCCCTGGCATCGCGACCGCCGTCGATGGTTCGTCCCACCCCCACTGGAGCCACCGCCACATGTCACGTCCCTCCGTTTGTCACTCTCGCCGCTGTCTGCTTCCTCTGATCTCCCTGCTGTCCTGCGGTATTTCCACGGCGCTGGGGCAGGACGCCACCACCCTCGACGCGATCGAGGTCAAGCGCCAGCAACAGCCCTACCGCGATCTCACCGTCACCGGCGCCACCAAGAGCCCCGCGATGATCAAGGATCTCCCGCAGAGCATCGCCATACTCGGCAAGGACCTGCTCGAGGACGCCGGCGTCGACACGCTGGCCGACGCGCTCGATCTCAATAGCGGCATTTCGCGCCAGAGCAACCTCGGTGGCATGTGGGACAGCTACGCGATGCGCGGCTTCACCGGCGACCCGAATTTCGGCTCGGACTACATGGTCAACGGCTTCAACGCCAGCCGTGGCTACAGCGGTGTGCGCGACAATGCCAACGTCGAGAACATCGAGATACTCAAGGGGCCGTCCTCGGCGCTGTATGGGCGTGGCGAGCCGGGCGGGGCGGTCAACATCTCCACCAAGAAGCCGCTGTTCAAGCCGGCCTACAACATCGAGGTCTCGGCCGGCAGGTGGGACACCTACCGCACCGCAGTGGACCTGACCGGGCCGTTGAGCCAGAGCGTGGCCTACCGCCTCAATGCCTCCTACCAGGACGGTCACAGCTTCCGCGACACCATCCAGTATGACCGCTACATGGTCTCGCCCTCGTTCCTGTGGATGATCTCGCCCGACACCACGCTGTCCTACGAGGTGGAGGCGGTGAGGCAGCGCGCGCCGTTCGACCGTGGCGTGGTCGCGGTGGACGGTCGCCTGGGCGTGGTGCCGATCTCCAACTTCTACGGGGAACCCAACGACGGCAAGCACGTCACCGAGTCGCTCGGCCACCAGGTATTCCTGCAGCATTTCATCAACGACGGCTGGTCTTTGCAGACCGGCCTGAGCTACCGCGAAAGCTCGCTGGAGGGCGTCAGCACCGAGGTGCGCCCGTACAGCGCGCTGGTCAATGGCGAAACCCTGCGTCGCCGCCTGCGCACCCGCGACAACCATGCGCTGGATACCTCCGGCCGCTTCGAGGCGCTGGGCAGGATCGAGACCGGCCCGGTCGTCCACAACGTGCTGTTCGGCGTGGACGGTTACCGCTTCAATGATCGCCGCCTGCAGTACGCCGCCGACCCCAGCGGCACCACCTACGGCATCGACCTGGATGACCCGGTGTACAACGCCGACAAGCCGAACATGAGCCTGTCGATCCACACCCGCGAGGAGCAGCGCTCCTGGGCCTACTACGCGCAGGACCAAATGGAGTTGAGCGAACGCTGGAAGGCGTTGCTGGGCGTGCGCCGCGATGGCTACGACCAGAGCGTGTGGAACCTGCGCACCGGCGTGGAGGTATCGCAGTCGCTGAGCGCCACCAGTCCGCGCGTGGGCCTGGTGTACCAGCCGCTGCCCGACCTCTCGCTATATGCCACCACCGCGCGCAGCTTCCGTCCCAACAGCGGCGTCAGCCGCGACGGTGTGGCGTTCGACGCCGAGCGCGGCAAGTCCTACGAGGTCGGCGCCAAGCTGGAGAGCCTGGGCGGGCGTTTGAGCACCACCCTGGCGGTGTTCAAGATCACCAAGAACAACGTGCTCACCCCCGACCCGGTGGACCCGCAGAACTACAACATGGCTGCCGGCGAGGTCGAGAGCAAGGGCGTGGAACTGGACGTGACCGGCGAGATCGTGCCCACGTTGCGGTTGTCGGCCTCCTACGCGTACACCGACGCCGAGGTCACCGAGGACAACGCCGACCTGACCGGCCTGAGCCTGGTCGGCCGCCAACTCGCCAACGTACCCAAGCACGGCGGCAACGTGCTGCTGATCAAGCAGCTGGGCGCGTTCTCGCTCGGCGGCGGCGTGCAGTACGTCGGCGAACGCGAGGGCTCGGTGGCGCCGTACAGCACCTCGGACCTGTTCGTGCTGCCGTCCTACGTGTCCTGGAAACTGCTGGCCTCGTGGAAGGTCAATCCGCGGCTCAAGCTTTCGTTGAACGTGGAGAACCTGTTCGACAAGGAGTACTACGTCAGCTCCTACAGCCAGTACTGGGTGTATCCAGGCGCGGAACGCAATTTCACCCTCTCGGCCAAGTACGACTTTTGAACAGGGCTTTCCCCACGCCCAGGCATGGGCAAGAGCGAACCCATAGTGCGATGGGGCCTTCCCCGGGAAGGCCCCATCGCGGCCAACGATGTTTCTATAGTCAGCACTCCCTTTCCACATCGAGGTCGTCATGTCATCGATCACCGCCAGTTCGCCACCCCTGACCGACGCGACGGCCAGCAAGGTGCATTCCCGGCGTATCGTCTCCATCGACGCCCTGCGCGGCCTGGTGATGTGCGTCATGTTGATGGACCACGTACGCGAGACGTTCTATCTGCACCTGCAGGTCAGCGACCCGATGAGCGTGGCCGACACGCCTGCGCGGGTGTTCTTCTCGCGGCTGGCCGCGCATTTCTGCGCACCGGCGTTCGTGTTCCTTACCGGACTCGGGGCGTGGCTGTACGCGCATCCCCCCGGCGCCGCGCCGCGTTCGGCGCGCGAGTTCCTGCTCAAGCGCGGCGCGTTGATCGTGCTGCTGGAGCTGACCCTGATCAGCTTTCTGTGGGTGGGCGAATTGCCCAAGGTGATCTACCTGCAGGTGATGTGGGCGATCGGGCTGTCGATGATCGTGCTGGCGTTCGCCTCGTCGCTGCCGCGTCGGCTGCTGCTGGCGATCGGCCT
>DNXT01000442.1:23534-23874 GCA_003505795.1 Lysobacteraceae bacterium
TTCGCTGCCGCCGGAGCATCCGCTGTATGTGCCGTGGACGCTGCTGCTGCATCGCGGCTGGGTCAGCCAGGACACGATCCCGCAGATCCGCCTGACCTATCCGGCGCTGCCGTGGATCGGGGTGATCCTGCTGGGCTGGGCGGCCGGGCCGCTGTTTTCGGCGCAGGTGGACGGGCGCCGCCGCCAGCGCATCCTGGCGGGGCTGGGCATCGCCTGCTGGATCGCGCTGCTGCTGCTGCGCGGTTCCAACCTCTACGGCGAGAATGCGCCATGGCAGCTACAGGCCAGCGCGCTGCTGACCGTGATGGACTTCCTCAACTACACCAAGTACCCGCCGTCG
>DNXT01000442.1:24023-24428 GCA_003505795.1 Lysobacteraceae bacterium
TACACCAAGTACCCGCCGTCGCTGGACTTCCTGCTGCTGACCCTGGGCGGCAGCTTCTTCGCGCTGGCCGCCTTCGAGTACGCCGACAACCCGTTCACCCGCTTCGTCTCCACCTACGGCGGCGCGCCGATGTTCTTCTACATCCTGCACCTGGCGGTGCTGGTGTTCGGCTACAAGCTGCTGCTGGCGGCGTTCGGACCGAACCAGGGCAGCCGCTTCGGGGTCGCTCCGGAGCAGTTCTGGATGGTGTGGGCAGTGACCGTGGCGCTGGTGCTGGCGCTGTACCCGGCCACGCGCGCCTTCGCCCGCTACAAGCGCCGCACCACGCTGGCCTGGGTGAAGTACTTCTGATGCGCGTACGAGGCTGCGCATGAGCGATCAACGCCGCCTGCACGCGCTCGCCGG
>DNXT01000443.1:0-298 GCA_003505795.1 Lysobacteraceae bacterium
TTCCCTACACGACGCTCTTCCGATCTCGACGAGTCCAGCCGCGCCGCCAGCTGGAGTTCGGGCGCGCCGGGCACCGTGCCGCTGCGCGAACTGGCGCGGATCGAGAGCAGCGAGGGGCCGAACCAGATCAACCGCGACAACGGCAAGCGCCGCATCGTGGTCACCGCCAACGTGCGCGACCGCGATCTCGGCAGCTTCGTCGCCGAGCTGCAGGACGCGGTGGGCAGCCAGGTGCAGCTGCCGGCCGGCTACTGGATCGACTACGGCGGCAGCTTCGAGCAACTGATCTCGGCCAGCC
>DNXT01000443.1:490-2522 GCA_003505795.1 Lysobacteraceae bacterium
AGCAACTGATCTCGGCCAGCCAGCGGCTGGCGGTGGTGGTGCCGCTGACCCTGGCACTGATCTTCGTCCTGCTGTTCATGGCCTTCGGTTCGGGCCGCGATGCCCTGGTCGTGTTCAGCGGCGTGCCGCTGGCGCTGACCGGCGGCGTGCTGGCGCTGGCGCTGCGCGGCCTCCCGCTGTCGATCTCGGCCGGAATCGGCTTCATCGCGCTGTCCGGCGTGGCGGTGCTCAACGGGCTGGTGATGGTCAGCTGCGTGCGCGGCCTGCGCGCGCAGGGCATGGCGCTGGAGGCGGCGGTGCGCGAGGGCGCGCTGGCGCGGCTGCGGCCGGTACTGATGACCGCGCTGGTCGCCTCGCTGGGCTTCGTGCCGATGGCGTTCAACGTCGGCGCCGGCGCCGAGGTGCAGCGCCCGCTGGCGACGGTGGTGATCGGCGGCATCGTCTCCTCGACGCTGCTGACCCTGCTGGTGCTGCCGCTGCTGTACCGCTGGGCGCATCGGCGCGACAATGGCGCTCCCGATTCCGGGCCCCCGGGAGCATGAGCATGGCCGATCACTGCTGCGGCTGCGGCAAGGCCCTGGACGTGGCGGCGCTGCAGGCGCGCCAGCGCCGGGCGCTGTGGCAGGTGCTGGCGATCAACGCCGCCAGCTTCGCGCTGATGGTGCTGGCGGCCTGGCACAGCGGCGCGGTGTCGCTGCTGTCCGGCAGCCTGGACAACCTCGGCGACACGCTCACCTACGCGCTGAGCCTGGCGGTGGTCGGCGCCAGCGTCGCGGCCAAGGCGCGGGTGGCGCTGCTGAAGGCCGGGCTGATCCTGGCCGCGGCGCTGGCGGTGGCGGTGGGCATCGCCTGGAGACTGCTGGACCCGCAGGTGCCGGTGTTCGAGAGCATGGGCGTGGCGGCGGCGCTGAACTTCGCCGCCAACCTGCTGTGCCTGCGCCTGCTGTGGCCGTACCGGCAGGGCGACGTCAACCTGGCCTCGGCCTGGGCCTGCTCGCTCAACGACGTCTACGAGGGCGTGGCGGTGATCGCCGCCAGCGTGGCGGTGTGGGCGTTCGGCGCCGGCTGGCCGGACCTGCTGGTCGCCACCGCCCTGCTGCTGTGGTTCCTGCGCTCGGCCTGGCGGGTGGCGCGGATGGCCTGGGCCGAGCTGCCGCGCCCGCTGCGGGCCGGGTAGCCCCATGCGGGCCAAGTGCTTGCGTGGCAACGCAAAGGCCGGCATAATGCGCGGCTCGCTGTGTCCGGCTCTGCCGGATGGCGGGGCGGAAGCGCGATCTCCGTTCCGGCCTGTTCCAGCGTAACGGCTTGATTCCCAACGTCGCGCGGTCGCCTCACGGCGGTCGGGGCCGCCGTTTTCCTGGCTAAGGAAGACACCCTGTCTGCGGATGCTTCCGCCGACCAACTTATCGAGGTGCGCAATGTCCCGCGTATGCCAAGTTTCCGGCAAGCGAGTGCAGACGGGTAACAACGTCTCGCACGCCAACAACAAGACCCGCCGTCGTTTCCTGCCCAACCTGCACGAGCGCCGCTTCTGGGTCGCCAGCGAGAACCGCTGGGTCAAGCTGAAGGTTTCCGCGCATGCACTGCGCACCATCGACAAGAACGGCATCGATTCCGTTCTGGCTGAGCTGCGTGCGCGCGGCGAAAAGGTCTGAGGAGTAAACGATCATGGCAGGCAAGCGCGACAAGATCCGTCTGATTTCCTCGGCCAACACCGGCCATTTCTACACGACGGACAAGAACAAGAAGAACACCCCCGGCAAGATGGAGATGAAGAAGTACGATCCCGTCGTCCGGAAGCACGTGATCTACAAGGAAGGCAAGATCAAGTGATCGATTGATCGCTTGGCTTCCTCGGGAAGATCCGCCACGAAACCCGCCGCAAGGCGGGTTTCGTGTTTTCGGGGGAAGCGCCGGTGCTTTTCGCAGGAGCGACTTCAGTCGCGCTGGGGCCGTGCCGGGGTCTTCCGTCGCAGGGGCGCCTTGTGGGAGGGACCGCGGTCCCGGCGGGCTTTACCGGTAAAGCCCGTCG
>DNXT01000443.1:2625-3305 GCA_003505795.1 Lysobacteraceae bacterium
TTTACCGGTAAAGCCCGTCGGTGCTGGTCGCTCCTGCGGAAAACCGGAAGCCGGAAATCCGGGCAGGCCGTTACCAGTACAACCGCATCGGATTGTCCACCAGCAGCTTGCGCTGCAACTCCGCGGTGACCGCGATGCGCGGGATGAAGTCGACCAGCTTGCCGTCGTCGGGCATGTGGCTCTTCATGTTCGGGTGCGGCCAGTCGGTGCCCCACAGCACGCGGTCGGGGAAGCGCTCGACCAGGTGGCGCGCGAACGGCACCACGTCGTCGTAGCCGTCCGGCCCGGTCCTGGACAGGCGCTCCGGGCAGCTGACCTTGCTCCAGACGTTGCCGTGCTCGGCCATCAGCCGCACGAAGCGCTGGAACTCCGGCCCGTCGACCGGCTGGGTCACGTCCGGGCGGCCCATGTGGTCGACCACCACCGTGGTCGGCAGCGAGGCGAAGAAGTCCCAGCGCTCGGCCAGGTCGGCGGCCTCGAAGTAGACCACCACCTGCCAGCCGAGCGGGGCGATGCGCTCGATGATCGAGCGGTAGTAGGCGTCGGGCTTGGGATCGACCAGCCGCCGCACGAAGTTGAAGCGCACCCCGCGCACGCCGGCCGCGTGCAGGTCCTGCAGCTCGTCGTCGCCCACCGTGTCGCGCACCGTGGCGATGCCGCGCGCGCGCCCGCCGGCCGCG
>DNXT01000444.1 GCA_003505795.1 Lysobacteraceae bacterium
GTCGGGACTGAAGTCCCGCCCACAAGCAACGCGACCGCCGCCGCCATCCCCATGCGCGACGGCGCGCCACGTACACCGGCTGCTCGATCCCACTGCGGCGCGGACTGGAGTCCTGCCCTGGTCGCCATCGGGAGCGAACGGAGCCGAAAGAAAAACGGGCCCGACAGGGCCCGTTTCCGGTTCAGGCGCGGCCGATCAACCGCCGCCGCCGCTGCCGCCGGCGTGGATGCCGCCGCGGGTGAGCGCGGCCGGATCCAGCAGCCTGCGCAGCTCCGCCTCGGACAGGCCGCTGTCCTGCTTGGCCACCTCCAGCACCGGCCGGTTCTCCTTGTAGGCGCGCTTGGCGATCGCCGCGGCCTTCTCGTAGCCGATCACCGGGTTGAGCGCGGTCACCAGGATCGGGTTGCGGTCCAGCGCCTCCTTGACCTTGTCCTGGCGCACCTTGAGCCCGGCGATCGCCGAATCCGCCAGCAGCCGCGACACGTTCGCCAGCAGGTTGATCGAGTCCAGCAGGTTGGCCGCGATCAGCGGCAGGGTCACGTTGAGCTGGAAGTTGCCGGTCTGCCCGGCCACGGTGATCGCGGTGTGGTGGCCGATCACCTGCGCGGCCGCCATCACCGTCGCCTCCGGGATCACCGGGTTGACCTTGCCCGGCATGATCGACGAGCCCGGCTGCAGCGCCGGCAGCTCGATCTCGCCCAGGCCGGCGAGCGGCCCGGCGTTCATCCAGCGCAGGTCGTTGGCGATCTTGATCAGCGCCACCGCCAGCGCGTTGAGCTGGCCGGACAGTTCCACCGCATCGTCCTGCGCGGCCAGGCCCTCGAACTTGTTCTCGGCGCTCTCGAACCTGGTCTTCGTCAGCGCGCTCAGCGCCTTGGCGACCTTGCCGCCGAAGCACGGGTCGGCGTTGATGCCGGTGCCGATCGCGGTGCCGCCCAGCGGCAGCCGGCGCAGCCGCTTGAGGCTGTCCTCGATGCGCTCCTGCGCCGAGGCCAGCTGCGCCGACCAGGCGCCGAATTCCTGGCCGAAGGTCAGCGGCATCGCGTCCATCAGGTGGGTGCGGCCGGTCTTGACCACCTTGTCCAGCGACCTGGCGCGCTTGTCGATGGTCTTGCGCAGGTGCTTGAGCGCCGGCAGCAGCTGCTCGACCACCGCCAGCTGCGCCGAGACGCGGATCGCGGTCGGCACCACGTCGTTGGAACTCTGCCCCAGGTTGACGTGGTCGTTGGGGTGGATGACATGCGAGTCCCTCGCAGCGCGCACAGCCTTGTGCGCACTTTCAACTTTCCTGCCCGCCCGCGACGCCAGCGTGGCGATCACCTCGTTGGCGTTCATGTTCGAGGAGGTGCCCGAGCCGGTCTGGTAGACGTCGATCGGGAAATGCGCGTCGTGCGCGCCGTCGGCGACCGCCTGGGCGGCGGCCTGGATCGCCCTGGACGCGGCCTTGGGCAGCAGCCCGAGTTCGGCGTTGACCTGCGCGGCGGCGCCCTTGATCAGGCCCAGCGCGCGGATGAAGCCGCGCGGCATCGGCTGCCCCGACACCGGAAAGTTCTGTACCGCGCGCTGGGTCTGGGCCCCCCACAACGCATCGGCGGGCACCTTCAGCTCGCCCATGCTGTCGTGTTCGACCCGGTATTTCTCGCTCATTCGCAATCTCCGCACTTCTTTGTGTGTTGGAAGGAAGTCAGCGGCTGGCGGCGCGAAGGCCCTGGCTGGCGGCTGCGCGAAGCATACGCCGCGCCGCCGCGCGAGGCGACGGCGGGACGCTCTTGTGGGAGGGACTTCGGTCCCGACGGGCCGTACCGGTAAGGCGTCGGGACTGAAGTCCCTCCCACAGAAAGCCTTCCCCCGGAAGCCAGTCCGCAAGCAGGTGCCCGCCCCTGCCCGTAGAATATGCGCCCCGCCGTTACCGCCTGCCGCCCGCCATGCCGGATTCCGCCCTGCTTGCCCTGTCCCCGCTCGACGGCCGCTATGCCGCCAAGGTCGATGCGCTGCGCCCGATCTTCTCCGAGTACGGCCTGATCCGCGCCCGCGTCAAGGTCGAGATCGAATGGCTGCTGGCGCTGGCCGCCGAGCCCGGCATCGTCGAGCTGGCCGACTTCTCCGGCGCCGCCAGGGCCCGCCTGCGCGCGCTGGCCGACGGCTTCTCGGTCGAGCACGCCGCCCGCGTGAAGCAGATCGAGCGCACCACCAACCACGACGTCAAGGCGGTCGAGTACTTCATCAAGGAGCAGCTCAAGGACGATGCCGAGCTCGGCCCGGCGCTGGAGTTCGTCCACTTCGCCTGCACCAGCGAGGACATCAACAACCTGTCCTACGGGCTGATGTTGGAGCAGGCCCGGCGCGAGGTGCTGCTGCCCGCCCTGGACGGCGTCGCCGCCTCGCTGCGCGAACTGGCCCATGCCCAGGCCGGGCAGCCGATGCTGTCGCGCACCCACGGCCAGACCGCCTCGCCGACCACCCTCGGCAAGGAGATCGCCAACGTGGTCGCGCGCCTGGAGCGCCAGCGCCGGCAGATCGCCGCGGTCGAGCTGACCGGCAAGATCAACGGCGCGGTCGGCAACTACAACGCCCACGTCGCCAGCTACCCGGACGTGGACTGGCCGGCCTTCGCCCAGCGCTTCGTCGAGGGCCTGGGCCTGGTGTTCAACCCCTATACCACCCAGATCGAGCCGCACGACAACGTCGCCGAGATCGGCGATGCCACCCGCCGCGCCAACACCGTGCTGATCGACCTGGCCCGCGACGTCTGGGGCTACATCTCGCTGGGCTACTTCAAGCAGAAGCTCAGGGAAGGCGAAGTCGGCTCCTCGACGATGCCGCACAAGGTCAACCCGATCGACTTCGAGAACGCCGAAGGCAACTTCGGCATCGCCAACGCGCTGTTCGAGCATTTCTCCGCCAAGCTGCCGATCAGCCGCTGGCAACGCGACCTGACCGACTCCACCGTGCTGCGCGCGCTCGGCACCGCGTTCGGCCATACCCAGGTGGCGCTGGACTCGCTGGCCAAGGGCCTGGGCAAGCTGACCGTGAACCCGGAGCGCTTGGACGCCGACCTCGACGCGGCCTGGGAAGTGCTGGCCGAAGCCGTGCAGACGGTGATGCGCCGCCACGGCCTGCCCAACCCCTACGAGCAGCTCAAGGCGCTGACCCGCGGCCAGGGCATCACTGCCGAGTCGATGCGGGCGTTCGTCGAATCACTGGAGCTGCCGGCGGATGCCAAGCAGTCGCTGCGCGCGCTGACCCCTGGCGGCTACACCGGCCTGGCCGAGCGCCTGGCCCGCGCCATCTGAGCCGCCGCGCGGGGCCGGCAGGCGCCTACGAGAGCTTGAATGCCGCCGCTGCCAAGGAGGCACGCGATGGCAGGCAGGCGCTTGGGATTGGCCGCTCTGGTCGGCGCGGTGTCGGTCGCCGGCTATCGCCACCCCGGCATGACCGCCGTCGCGGCGCCATGCGCAGGCGCAAGCCATCGGTACCCGCAACTGGGCGACAATGCAGGCCCATGGCGCCCAGCGCCTCCCGTGACCCCTCCACGATGAAGAAGACCCCAGTCCCCCTGCCGTTCGAGATCCAGGCCACCCGCCAGCACCCGCTGGGCATGCCGCCGGAACGCTTCCTGCGCGACTACTGGCACAAGCGGCCGCTGCTGATCCGCAATGCGTTCCCGGACTTCCAGACCCCGGTGCTGCCGGAGGACCTCGCCGGCCTGGCCTGCGAGGAAGGCGTGCTGGCGCGCCTGATCAGCCTTGATCGCGCCAGCGGCGCCTGGAACGTGCGCACCGGCCCGTTCCAGGAAGAGGACTTCCCCGGCCTGCCCGACCACGACTGGACCCTGCTGGTGCAGGACGTGGACAAGTGGGACCCGGACATCCGCGCCCTGCTCGAGCAGTTCCGCTTCCTGCCGCGCTGGCGCATCGACGACATCATGATCAGCTTCGCCGCCACCGGCGGCTCGGTCGGCGCGCACGTGGACCACTACGACGTGTTCCTGCTGCAGGCCCACGGCCATCGCCGCTGGCAGATCGACGCCAGCGTGGCGCTGGGCCGCAAGGCGCCGCCGCTGGACTTCCGCGACGACGTCGACATCAAGCTGCTGCGCCGGTTCGCCCCTACCCACGACTGGGTGCTGGCGCCCGGCGACATGCTGTACCTGCCGCCGCTGGTGCCGCACCACGGCATCGCCGAGGACCCGTGCCTGACCTTCTCGGTCGGCATGCGCGCGCCGTCCTCGGCCGAGCTGATCGGCGACTGGCTCGACACCCTGATCGCCGATGCCGACGAGGCGGTCCGCTACCACGACGAGGACCTGGGCCTGCCGGCCGACCCGTACGAGATCGACGCCGCCGCGATGAACCGCGTGGTCGAGGCGCTCAACGCGCTGCGCATGAACGATCCGGACCGGCTCGGCGACTGGTTCGGCCGCTTCATGACCACCTACCGCGCCTCCGGCGAAGTGGTCGCCGCGCCGGGATCGCTGCCGCGCGAGGCGCTCGAACAGGCCCTG
>DNXT01000425.1 GCA_003505795.1 Lysobacteraceae bacterium
GACGTCGACTGGCTGATCCTCACCCACGTCCACCTGGACCACGCCGGCGGCGCCGGTGCGCTGCTGCGCGAGTTGCCGGCGGCGAAGCTGTACGTGCATCCGCGCGGCGCCCCGCACATGATCGATCCGGCCCGGCTGGTCGCCGGCGCGACCGCGGTCTACGGCGCCGAGGAGATCGCCCGCAGCTACGGCGAGATCGTGCCGGTGCCGGCCGCACGCGTGGTGGTCGCCGAGGACGGGGGACGCATCGAGGTGGGCGGCCGCGAGCTGGCCTGCCTCGACACGCCCGGCCACGCGCGCCATCACCTGTGCCTGTGGGACGCGCGCAGCCGCGGCTGGTTCAGCGGCGACACCTTCGGCCTGTCCTACCGCGAGCTGGACAACGCCGCGGGCGAGGCATTCATTCTGCCGACCTCGTCGCCGGTGCAGTTCGAGCCGGAGGCGATGCGCCGCTCGATCGAGCGGATGATGGCCTACGATCCCGTGGCGATGTACCTCACCCACTACGGGCGCGTGCAGCAGCCGGCGCGGCTGGCCGAGGCGCTGTACGAGCAGATCGAGGCGATGGTGGCGATCGCGCGCAGCTGCGACGGGCGCGCCGACCGCCACCGCTGCCTGGTGGCGGCGCTCGGCGAGCTGTACCGCGAGCGCGCGCAGGCGCACGGCTGCCTGCTCGACGACGCGGCGGTCGAGCAGGTGCTGGCGATGGACATCGAGCTCAACGCGCAGGGGCTGGCCTGCTGGCTGGACCGTGCGCACTGATACGCCGGCCTTCGGGGCCGTGGTCGCGTCCGGCCGCCCGGCCTTTTTGTGGGAGGGACTTCAGTCCCGACGGATGGCGCCAGTGAAGCGTCGGGACTGAAGTCCCTCCCACAAGAGATTCCTACAGGAATCGGCGCGTGGTTTGTAAACTAGGCGACACATTACCCCCTCGAAGGTCCTCGCCGTGAACCCGATGCGCATGCTGCTGCTGTCCGCCTGTCTTTTCGCGGGGGGCATCGCGCAGGCCGCCAACGACGTGCCGGGCGGCGGCATCGACGCCGAGGCGCTGTCGCGGCACGTGCGCATCCTGGCCTCGGACGAATTCGAGGGGCGCGCGCCGGCCACGCCGGGCGAGCAGCGCACCGTCGACTACCTGGTGGACGAGTTCAGCAAGGCCGGCCTGCAGCCCGGCGGCGACGGCGGCGGCTGGACCCAGGCGGTGCCGCTGGTGCGCGCGCAGGTCGACGGCCCGGTGACCGCCAGCCTGCGCGTGGCCGGGCAGGTGCAGGCGCTGGTCAACGGCGAGGACGTGACCCTGCAGAGCCTGCGGCCGCAATCGCGCGTCTCGCTCAAGGACGCACCGCTGGTGTTCGTCGGCTACGGCATCTCCGCACCGGAGCGGCACTGGGACGATTACAAGGGCGTCGACCTGAAGGGCAAGGTCGCGGTGATGCTGATCAACGACGCCGACTTCGAGAGCGCCGCGCCCGGCGCCTTCGACGGCAAGGCGGTGACCTACTACGGCCGCTGGACCTACAAGTACGAGGAGGCCGCGCGGCGCGGCGCCGCCGGCGTGCTGATCGTGCACGAGACCGCGCCGGCCGCGTACGGCTGGAACACCGTGCGCAGTTCGGGCCTGTCGCCGGTGTTCGACATCGAGCGCAGCGACGCCGAGGCCAGGGCGCAGCACGTGCCGGCGCGCGGCTGGATGCAGCGCGCGCTGGCGGTGTCGCTGTTCGAGCGTGCCGGGCTGGACTTCGAGGCGGCCAAGCGCAGTGCGCAGCGCGCCGACTTCAAGCCGGTGGCGCTGGGCGATGCGACCCTGAGCGCGGATTTCCGGGTCAAGCGCGAGCGCGTGGTGACCCGCAACGTGGTGGCCAGGCTCGCCGGCCGCAGCCATGCCGACGAAACGGTGATCTTCTCGGCGCACTGGGATGCATTCGGCCTGGGCGAGGCCGACGCGGAGGGCGACCGGGTGCGGCGCGGCGCGGTCGACAACGCCACCGGCGTGGCCAGCGTGCTGGAGCTGGCGCGGGTGTTCGCCGCCGGCCCGCAGCCGCAGCGCACGCTGTACTTCATCGCGCTGACCGCCGAGGAGAAGGGCCTGCTCGGCGCCAGCTACTACGCCGCGCATCCGTTGGCGCCGCTGGACAAGACCGTGGCGGTGCTCAACATCGAGATGTTCAGCCCCGACGGCCCGACTCGCGACATCGCGTCGTGGGGCAAGGGCCGGGTGTCGCTGGAAGCCGACCTGGAGCGCGCCGCGCAGGCGCGTTCGCGCAGCTATTCGCCCGATCCGAACCTGGAGGCCGGCTTCTTCTACCGCGCCGACCACTTCGCGTTCGCGCGCCTGGGCGTGCCGGCGATCACCGTCGGCCCGGGCCTGGACAAGCTCGACGGCGGCGTAGCCGCCGGCAAGGCGCTGCGCGAGAAGTACTTCGCCGACTGCTACCACCAGCCCTGCGATCGCTGGACCACGAGCTGGGATGCCAGCGGCCATGCCGCCGACACCACGCTGGTGTACGACCTCGGTGCGGCGCTGGCCAACAGCCGCGAGTGGCCGCGTTGGCAGGACGGCTCGGAGTTCAAGGCGATCCGCGACAGGAGCGAGGCCGCGCGGCGCTGAGGTGCGCGCGGCCTGTCCCGCGCGCTGCTGCGGTTGCTGTTGCAGGGAGCGACTTCAGTCACGATGGGGCTTTCCCGGAATTCGTTCCGGTGAGGACGAGTCTTGTGGGAGGACCTCAGTCCGCGCCGCGGGAGACCGATTAGCCTGTGGTGGATGCCACGCCGCCGCGCGAAGTGGTGCTGTCGATGAAGGCTGTTGCTTGTTGTGGGAGGACTTCAGTCCGCGCTGTGGGAGACCGATTAGCCTGTGATGGATGCCGCGCCGCCGCGCGAAGTGGTGCTGTCGATGAAGGCTGTTGCTTGTTGTGGGAGGGACTTAAGTCCCGACGGGCTTTACCTGTGTTCTAGCAGCAACAGCAAAGGCTTTCGCCCCCCTTCGGGGCGCGAGTCACTTTTCTTTGCTCGTGCAAAGAAAAAGTAACCAAAGAAGCGCT
>DNXT01000426.1:0-289 GCA_003505795.1 Lysobacteraceae bacterium
GACGCGGCCACGCCCGTGCCGCAGATCGCCGCGCCCGCCACCGACTGCGGGCACAACCCGTCGGTCACCACCCCGGCCAGCACGTGCTCCGGCGCTTGCGCCGCTAGCGCATAGGCCAGCGCCGATCCGGCGCCATCGCCGACCAGCAGCGGCAGGTGGTAGGTCGGGACGTGCTGGAACGCCTGCAGGTAGCGCGAGAAGTTCTCGACATCGCCGGAGGAGAAGCCGCAGCGGCCGCCCTCCCTGGCCAACACGGCGTAGAGACGGGCCGTGTCCACCAGCGCCACCA
>DNXT01000426.1:529-2206 GCA_003505795.1 Lysobacteraceae bacterium
CCGTGTCCACCAGCGCCACCATCGCGCCGTCCTCGCGCAGGGCCTCGGCCTGGCGGCGGCGGCGGGCGTCGTCGCCGTGGCCGGCCAGCCAGATCACCACCCGCTTCGGCTCGCCCTCCGGCAACAGCACCGGCACCTGCTCGAAGCGGCCATGGCTGACCGGCGCGGCCGGCGCCGCGGCCGCGGAACCGTACCCGAGCACCAGCAGCGCGATGCCGCCCAGCGTTGCCTGCCAATCCCGTTGCCGCATCGTCGTCGTCCACCACGAAAGGCGCCAACGATAGTCCCGAAACGGCGGCGAAGGAACGCATCGCCGTGCCGCGCTTCAGCCGGGCGTCGCGCCCGCGGCACGACGCCTGCCAGGCACCGCCACGATCAGTCCGCCGCTTCCGGATGCCGCGCCTTCCACTCGGCCAGCGCCTGGCGATAACGCGCCACGTCCTCCGCGTACAGGTCGTAGACGCACAGCGGGCAACCGCTGCCGCAGCATTCGTTCGCGCCCGGCTCGACCGGCGGCTGCGGACGCGGGTCTTGTTCGAGGGGATCGGGCATGCGTGGCGGAGAGGAAACGGACCGGGACCGGATTGTAGTCGGTTGGCCACCGCTCACCGGGCGGTGGCCCGGCGCAGGTTCGCCCGTGCCGGCGCATCGTAGCGGTCGTGGAAGAAGTCGCTGAGGAATATCCGCCGCTGCGCCAGCACGCCCTGCAGAAAGCGGCGGCGGTTGATCCGGAACAGGAAGCCCGGCACGTGCCCGCGGTACTCCTCGGCGATGCCCCGGTCGTAGGCGTCGAACGCCTCGGCGGGGGCGCCCAGGATCGCCATGTCGCAATCCAGGAACAGCGCCGCGTCGCGATCCACCTGCTCCGCCTGCAGCTGTCCGTGCCGCGCGGTCAACAGGATCAGTTGTTCGACCCGGTCGACATCGAGGCCGGCATTCGGCCACCAGCGCGGGATCGTCTCCGCCGCCAGCGCCGCCGAGCGCTGTTCGTTGTCGCCGCGGCCGGGCCGGTAGATCGCGTCGTGGAAGAGGATCGCCAGCCACGTCTCGGCCGGACGCTCCCATCCCGGTCCCCGCGCCACGTCCTCGAAGTGGCGCAGGAGCGCCTGCACGTGGCCGAAGTGGTGGTAGGCGCGCGGCGGACTGCGGTACGCGGCTTCCAGTTCCTGCTGCTGCGCGGGCGAAAGCGGCAATGGCCAGGCGGATTGCATGCGCGCCAGCTTACGCCCGGCACGCGCGCGCACCAAGATCAGCCGAGCGGCCAGCGTCCTTCGATCTCGTAGCGGGTCTGCCCCAGGTGGCTGCGGATCAGCACGAACTCATGCGCGCGCCATCGCAGCGGGGCGATGGGTTGCGTCGCCAGCCCGCTTCCGTAGAGCAGGGTCAGATGCGGGGTGAACCGCAGGTCGCCGGCGATGCCTTCCAGCGCGAGCGCGCGCTCCAGCGCCCGCTGCAGATGCACCAGGCCGCGGGTGCCCGCATCGCCGCGCAGCACGCACGGCGGTTGCTGGCGATGCGCGCCGAAGCTGGCGACGCGGTCGAACTCCACCTCGAACGCAGCCAGCGCAATCCGCGCGGCGGCGTTGCGCGCCCGTGCCACCAGCGACGCCGGCAGACCCGCGTAGTCGCCGAGATGATGCAGGGTGACGTGCAGGCGCTCGGCCAGCAGCGGCTTGC
>DNXT01000426.1:2492-2989 GCA_003505795.1 Lysobacteraceae bacterium
GCTCGGCCAGCAGCGGCTTGCCCTTCACCACGCCGTCGGCCACCAGGCTGGCGGCGAAGGCCGCGATGCGTTGCGCCGTGGCCGGGTCCGGCATCACCGCGAAGAACAGGCGCTCGGTCGGCGCCTCAGCGCCGAAGCCAAGGCTCAGCTGCGCTTCGGCCGAGGAGAGATAGAGAAACGGACGCTGCATGGTTTGCATCCCGCGGCGCTGGCCGCAGACACCGCTCCGGCGGAAACGAGGGCGGCGGATACTAACAGAGTCGATCGACGTGCCGCAGCCGGCGGCGGCACGCCGCCGCGACCGGATGGCATGCCTGAATACGAAGCGCCCTCGCACGCCCGGCGGACGGCGTACACTCGATCCGAAAGCCGAAACCGGGGGGTTGCGCAGATGATCACGCTGTCGTCGTTGGCCCTGTTCGCAGGCCTTGCCCTGGCTCCAGCCGCGCCCCCTCCCGGTGTCGAACAGATCACCCAGGTCCCGCCAGAGCTGCGCG
>DNXT01000426.1:3221-3898 GCA_003505795.1 Lysobacteraceae bacterium
CATGCTGCATCAGCGCGTGATCGACCGGACCTCCTCGCGCCAGCAGCGGCTCGAACTGCTGGTCGGGATGATCTTCTCCGAAGACGGGCTGGCGCTGCAGTACGACACGTCGGCCACGCACAGCGTCGCCGAGACCTTCGCCAGCCGGCGCGCGAACTGCCTGTCCTTCACCCTGCTGCTGGTGACGCTGGCGCGCGAGGCGGGGCTGCAGGCGCGCCCGCAGGAAGTCGGCCAGGTACTCAGCTGGTATCAGGAACAGGGCACGGTCTACAACTTCGGCCACGTCAACGCGCAGGTCAAGGTGGACGGCCGCCTGGCCACGGTCGACCTGGACAGCAACATCCTGATGGACCGCCGCGGCCCGCGCCCGATCAGCGACGAGCGCCTGCTCGCGCACTACTACAACAACCGCGGCGCCGAGCTGATGGCGCAGGACGACCGCAAGCAGGCAAGAGCGTATTTCCAGCGGGCGCTGGCGCTGCAACCGGAGCTGCCGGACATCTGGAACAACCTCGGCGTGCTGGAAATACGCGACGGCCAGCTCGAGGCCGCCGCACGCAACTACGCCACGGCGCTGACGCTGGACCAGCAGCACGAGGCCACGCTGTCCAACTCGATCAACCTGTACCGCCGGCTCGGCGACGATGCGCGGGTGACGCGCCTGCTGCAGCGCCTGC
>DNXT01000426.1:4040-4482 GCA_003505795.1 Lysobacteraceae bacterium
GCGCCTGCAACGGGTGCGCGATGCCGATCCGTTCCAGCAGTACATGCTGGGCAACGAATCCGAACGCCGCGGCGACTACGCCGCCGCGATCCGCTACTACCGCCGTGCGACACGGCTCTACGACAGCCCGCACCAGTTCCACTTCGGACTCGCGCGCGTCTACTTCCTGGCCGGCGACAGCCGCCGCGCCGAGTACGAACTGCGCCGCGCCCGCGAGCTCGGCCAGGGCAGCGAGCGCGACCGCTACCAGGCCAAGCTCGACAGCCTGCATCGCTGGGCACGCGCCGGCAGCGCGCCCGGACGCTAGGCCGAATCGGCTTTCAAGCCCACATGGGTATCGAGGCAAGGCAAACCTCGCTTCCCCTGCGCGTGGAGGAAGGGGCCCGCAGAGCGGGGCAACGTCCACGCAGGCACGGGAAATGCTCGCAGACCACGCCCTCAT
>DNXT01000428.1:0-208 GCA_003505795.1 Lysobacteraceae bacterium
CTGCTGAACCGCTCTTCCGATCTGGCGCAGCGGCCGGCTTCAGCTGCAGCAGGTCGCGCAGCGCCGAGGGCGGACGCGCGTGCACCGCCTCGGTGTAGCGCTGCCAGTCGCCGGCGGCGCCGGTGCGGGTGGCGCGCTGCAGGGTCAGTACCACGTCCGGGTTGTACATGTGGTACTCGCCGCCGTGCACGTACTTGAGCAGGCCGCC
>DNXT01000428.1:452-2567 GCA_003505795.1 Lysobacteraceae bacterium
CGTACTTGAGCAGGCCGCCGACCTCCGGCTTGACCAGGTCGTTCCAGGCGCGCGCGACGAGTTCGCGCGCCTCGGCGTCCAGCCGCGCCAGGCCGACGCCGCCGATGCGCGAGGGGGTCTCGCGGAAGCACAGCTCGACCACGTCGGCGTCGAGGCCGACGATCTCGAACAGCTGCGCGCCGCGGTAGCTGGCGATGGTGGCGATGCCCATCTTGGAGATGATCTTGCTCAGCCCCTTGAGGATGCCCTTGCGGTAGCTCGGGCCGATCTGCAGCGGCTCGCCGTTGCCGCGCTTGAGCTTGAGGATGCCGCGCCGGTCCAGGTCGAACAGGGTCTGGTAGGCCAGGTACGGGTACACCGCGGTGGCGCCGAAGCCGAGCAGGCAGGCCATGTGGTGCGGGTCGCGCGCGGTGCCGGTCTCGACGATCAGGTTGACGTCGCAGCGCAGGCCCTTGGCCGAGAGGTGGTGGTGGACCGCGCCGGTGGCGAGCAGCGCGTGCACCATCGGCCGCTCCGGCACCGGGTAGCGGTCGGACAGCAGCAGCATCACCACGCCCTCGCGCGCGGCCTGCTCGGCCTCGCGGCAGATCCGCTCGATGCCGTCCTTCAGGCCCTCCTCGACGCCGTAGGACAGGTCGATCAGGCGGTTGCGCTCGACGTACTGCTGCATCTTCAGCAACTGGCGCAGCTTGCGCTGGCTCAGCACCGGCGAGTTCAGGATGACGTGGTTGACCGTCTCCGGGCCGGAATGGAAGACGTTGGTCTCCTTGCCGAGCTGGGTGGTCAGCGACATCGCGATGCCTTCGCGCAGCGGGTCGATCGGCGGGTTGGTGACCTGCGCGAAGGCCTGGCGGAAGTAGTCGTACAGCGGCCGGGTGTGCTGGCTGAGCACCGCCATCGGGGTGTCGTCGCCCATCGATCCGGTGGCTTCCTGCTCGGTCTCGGCGAGCGGGCGCAGCACCTGCTCCACTTCCTCGGTGCTGAGCTGGAACAGCTTGTGGTAGCTGCGCAGGGTCTTCTCGTCGAACGGCTCCTCGGCCAGCGACGGGTCGATCAGCTCGGTCTGCAGGTAGGTCACGCCCTGCTGCAGCCACTGCTTGTAGGGCGCGCGCGCGCGGTTGATCCGGTCGATCGCGTCGGAATCGAGCAGGTCGCCGCGCTTGAGGTCGATCGCCATCATCTCGCCGGGGCCGAGCTTGCCCTTGCGGGTGATGCGCTCGGCCGGCAGCTCCCAGACGCCGGCCTCGGAGGCGACCAGGAAGTGGCGGTCGGAGGTCAGCATCCAGCGCGCCGGGCGCAGGCCGTTGCGGTCGAGCGTGCACACCGCGTAGCGGCCGTCGCAGGCGACGATGCCGGCCGGGCCGTCCCACGGCTCGGTGTTGAGCCCGTGGAACTCGTAGAACGCGGCCAGGTCGGCGTCCTTGAACTCCAGCGACTGGGTCGCCGGCGGCACCAGGATGCGCAGCGCCTGCAGGATGTCCATGCCGCCGCAGACCAGCAGCTCGAGCATGTTGTCCAGGCTCTGCGAGTCCGAGCCGTGCATCGAGATCACCGGGTCGAACTCGGCGATGTCGAACCTCGGGGTCTTCCAGACCTTGCTGCGCGCCTGCGCCCAGCGCCGGTTGCCCTCGATGGTGTTGATCTCGCCATTGTGGGCGAGCAGCCGGAACGGATGCGCCAGCGGCCAGCGCGGCAGCGTGTTGGTGGAGAAGCGCTGGTGGAACACGATCGCGCTCGAGGCCAGGTCGCTGCGCTGCAGGTCCGGGTAGAAGGTGCCGAGCTTGTCCGGCAGCACCATGCCCTTGTAGCTGATCGCGTGGGCCGACAGCGTGGTGACGTAGAAGTCGGCGTGCTCGCGCAGCGCCTGCTCGGCGCGGCGCCGCGCCAGGAACAGCGCCAGCGCGAAGTCCTGGTCGTCGTGGCCGGCGCCGGCGTCGACGAACAGCTGCTCGATCCGCGGCAGGGTGTCGCGCGCCAGCTGGCCGCAGACGCTGTCGTCGATGGGCAGCACGCGCCAGCCGCACGGCTGCGCGCCGGCGCGGCGCAGCTGCGCCTCCAGTTCCTCGCGACAGTGCGCCGCCGCATCCGCGTCCAGCGGCAGGAACACCACGCCGG
>DNXT01000303.1 GCA_003505795.1 Lysobacteraceae bacterium
GTACAAGAACCAGCACTTCGTCTATGCCGGCGGCCAGCAGGTGGCGAGCCTGGACGAGGCCGGCAAGCTGGACGCGCTGAGCCGGATGACGGCCTTCAGCAACACCGATACGGGCCGTACCCAGATCACCGTGCAGGCTGGCGACACCCTGCAGACGATCGCCCACGCCTACGCTTGGAACAATCTGGAAACGGCTTGAGAGCCATGCCTCGTGCCGCATCCCCCGGCACCGTCATGGAGCTAAACTTTCCGACGCTTCATAGGACTATGGCTTGGCAAGGCACGATCCCGTGCACTTGCGGGTCACATAGCCGGGGGTAGGGAATGGAACTGGAAAATCTGGACGACGACGAGCTGCTGGGCTTGTCGCTGGAGGCGTCGACCGCGGCGCGCGATGCCGACGCCGTGGCGCTGTTGAAGGTATTGGTGGAGCGCAACCCCCGGCATGCGCACGGGCAGTACCTGCTGGCGGCGCAGCATGCCCAGCTCGGGCTGCTGGATCGCGCCGAGCAAGGGTTTCGCGTGGCGGTGGAGCTTGCGCCCCGGTTCCCGATGGCGCGCTTCCAGCTCGGTCAGCTGCTCCTGGCGAAAGGCGAGGTCGAGCAGGCAGCAAGCGAACTGCGCTCGGTTGGCTCGGCCGAACCCGCCCTCGCAGCCTATGCGGAAGGACTGTGCGCGCTGGCAGAAGGGATCCCGGCGGAGGCCGTCGCCTCCTTGCGGCGCGGCCTGGCTGCGCCGCAGGCAATTCCGGCACTGGCCGAGGACATGCGCCGGCTACTCGAAAACCTCGCCGCGGATGCGGGCCGGCCGGCCGAGGATGTCGACATGGCGACGAATCCGATGGCGGCGCCCATGTTGCTGTCCAACTACAACCGCTACAACTAAACTCCATCCATGGACGTCAACCGCCTTTCCTCCACCAGCGCCCTGATCTCCGCACTGCGGAAAGAGGTGGTGGCCAGGAGCGGCGCCGCGGGGCGTCCGGCCACTACCCGCGAAACGAACGCCTCCCAGGCCCAGGGGGCGCCATCGACGGTGCAGTTGCGTCGGCAGTTGGTCGAACTGGCCAGGGACGTGGACCTGCGGGACGAAGCCGCGGTGCGCCAGACCCGGAGCCGCTTCGTCCGTACGATTCTGCTGTGGGAATTCGGGCCCGGCCTGCGCGAGCATCCAGACTGGCGCGGTCTCATGGAAGGGGTCGAACAGTCCCTCGATGGCGCAGTCGCTGGCGGCGACCCCGCATTCATCCAACTGCTGAAGAGCCTCCAGGCCAAGCGCCGCTAGGTCGACTTCACGCCCTCTTGACAACCCTGATCGGGGTTGGATTAAAGTTGATACAGGGGGATACACAGCGAAATACGCAACGGATTGCAGTTGCGCGCACCTGCCCCGGGTAGGTGCGCCATATGCACGGCTGGCGTCGTAGATCGATGCGGATCCATGTGTTGCAAGGATTTGCCATGCCGGAACACGGCATGCCGCATTCATGGAAGTACCATGCTGCCGCTGGATCGATTGACCAATTATCTGGCCGCTGACCCGGTCAATGCCGAACTGGCCTGTGCTCTGGCCGATCTGCATCTCGAAGCAGGGCACTTCGCGGAGGCCGGCCAGGTACTCGGTGGCTTGCCTGCTGGCGCGCAGTCGCAGGCCGGTGTGCAGTTCCGCCTGGCGCGCCTGGCGCTGATGGTGGGCGACTACGCGGGAGCGGAGCAGGGCCTGCAGCAGTTGCTTGCCGCCGGGCAGGATGGTCCGGCGATTGCCCACGACCTCGCCTTTGCGCTGCTGTGCCAGCGTCGTCTCGATGCGGCGAGCCGAGTGCTGCAGGATTCACTCCAGCGTCATGGCACCAGCGTCGAACTGCTGGTGCTGCAGGCACGCATCGCACTGATGGAGCGGCAGTTCGCGCAGGCCGAGCAACACGTGGCCGCTGCATTGGCGCTGGAACCGGAGAACGCGGTGGCGATGGGCCTGCGTGCGCTGGGGCGGCTCGATGCCGGGGAGCTGCAGTCCGCCGGCGAGGCCGCGGCGCTGTGCCTGGCCCTGCATCCGGACCAGCACGAGGCGCTTCTGGCAGCAGGCTCGCTGGCGCTGTGGCAGCGTGACGACGGAACTGCCGAAATCCATTTCGCCAATGCGCTGGCGCGCTTCCCGAACTCGGGCCGGGCGCTGTCCGGCATGGGCCAGCTGCACATGCTGGCCGGGGAGCTGGAACAGGCGCGGGAGGTCCTGCGCCGTGCGGTCGAGACCATGCCCGATCACATCGGCACCTGGCATGCGTTGGCTTGGACCCAGTTGCTGCTGGGCGAGGTGACCGCGGCCGAGGAAAGCTATCGCAAGGCACTGGAGCTGGACCGCAACTTTGCCGAGTCGCACGGCGGACTGGCCATCGTCGACCTGCTGCTGGGACGCCCGCTCGAGGGCGAGGCCAACATGAAGCGCGCATTGAAGCTGGACCCGCGCTGCATCAGCGGCCGCTACGCCAGGACCCTATGGCTGGAGCAGCAGGGCGAACAGGCGCGCTCCACAAAACTGTTTGCCGAGCTGCTCGGCGAGGGTGCCCTGCCGGGCGTCAGCGGGCAGGATCCGCAGGCCATGGCCAGCCGACTCAAGTCCCGGATCCTGTCCGGCCCTTCCCGGCACTGAAACCTGGCCATGGACGCCGACACCGCCATGCAACTGCTGGCAGACACACTGATCGCGGCCGCCAAGGTCTCCGCGCCGGTGCTGCTGGTCGCGCTGCTGGTCGGCCTGGTGATCTCGGTGGTGCAGGTGGTGACCCAGGTGCAGGAAATGACCCTGACCTTCATCCCCAAGCTGATCGCCGTCGGCGCGGTGTGCCTGATGCTGGGCGGCTGGATGATCGCCACCACGGTCGAGCTGGCAAAGCGCCTGTTCGATTTCGCCGCGGGACTGTGACGGCATGGAGTCGATGCAGCCCTTCCTCACCCTGTTCGGCCTGGCGACCCTGCGCTATCTGCCGCTGGCCGTGCTGCCGGCACTGTCGCCGCTGGCGTGGGCACCGACCCTGGTACGGATCGTGGTGATGCTGGCGCTGGCATGGCTGACCGTGCTGGCACTGCCCGAAGGTGCGGGCTTCCAGGGCGGCGGTGGACGCCTGGTGCTGGCCATCCTCGGTGAATTGATGGTGGGCGCGGTATTCGGACTGGCCTTCATGCTGCCCAGCGCCGCGCTGCACAGCGCCGGCTGGGTGGTGGACATGCAGGCCGGCCTGGGCGCGGCGACGCTGTTCAACCCGGGCTCGGAGTCGGGCGCGGAGTCGCTGCTTGGCCATGCGCTGATGCTGGCCATGACCGTGCTGTTCTTCGTGCTGGACCTGCACCTGCTGCTGTTCCGCGCCATCGCCGCCAGCACCCAGTGGCTGCCGCCGGGGGGAGCCGGCATGCGCCTGGACGTGGAGGGCTTCATGCAGCTGCTCGGCGCCAGCTTCGTCGCCGGGGTGATGGTGGTCGCCCCTGTGGTGGTCGGGCTGTTCTGCGTCGATCTCGGGGTTGGCTATGCCTCGCGCTCGATGCCGCAGGCCAATGTCTACTTCCTGGCGCTACCGCTGAAGATCGCGGTGGCGATCGGACTGCTGGCGCTGACCCTGGCCTATGCGCCGGCGCTGATGGGGCGGCTGTTCGGCGAGGCGGCCGCACAGGTGCCGTCCGTGCTGGGAGGGCGCTGATGGCGCAGGGCGACCAGGACAAGACCGAGAAGCCGACCCAGCATCGCCTGGAGGAAGCGCGGCGCCAGGGCCAGGTGGCCAAGAGTACCGAACTGGTCGGCGTGCTGAGCCTGCTGGTGTTCTCGGTGACGTTCCTGATGATTGCGGCGGGGCTGGCGACGGCGCTGGCCGGGACCATGCGCCAGCTGATCGGCATGGCCGGAGCGCGGCCGCATATCGGTGCAGGATTCGCGGCCTGGCTGGGCGAGTTGCATGCCGGCCTCGGCCCGCATCTGATCCCGCTGGTACTCGCGCTGCTGGTGGTCGCGGTGGCGGCGAACCTGCTGCAGACAGGGCCGATCTTCTCGGCGCACCCGATCAAGCCGGACTTCAAGCGCCTGCATCCCGGCAACGCGGTGAAGCGGCTGTTCTCGATGCGCGGCCTGTGGGAGCTGGGAAAGCTGACGGTCAAGCTGGGCCTGCTGGCCGCGCTGTGCTGGATGGCTGCGATTGCAGCGCCCGGCTTCGTCGGCAACATCGCCAATGCGGCGTCGGCGCGGCTGCCGGTCCTGCTGCTCGACAGTGCCTGGAAGACGTCGCTGTACCTGATCCTGGTGCTGGCGCTGATCGCCCTGGTCGACCTGTTGTTCGTGCGCCGCAATCATCTACGCCAACTGCGCATGAGCCGGCGCGAGCTACGCGACGAAACCAAGCGGCACAACGGCGATCCGGAGGTCAAGGCCCGGCAGAAGCGCAGCATCCGCGAGCTGCTGAAGAAGGTGCGCGCGGTGCAGCGCGTGGGTGATGCCGACGTGGTACTGACCAATCCCACCCATTACGCCGTGGCCCTGCAGTACCGGCCCCGGCAGATGCGTGCGCCGATCGTGCTGGCCAAGGGCCGCGGCTTCCTGGCCGGCCGCGTGCGCGACATGGCGCGCCGCGCCGGGGTGGCGGTCATGCCAGCGCCGCCGCTGGCACGCGCCCTGTATCGCCAGTGCGAGATCGATGCGCCTGTTCCCGAGGCGCTGTATGGGCAACTGGCGCCGATCTATCGCAAGCTGTATGCGCGGAGGAGTGCCTGATGAAGGCCTTGTTCTCGCTGATGTGGTCGGAGAAGCGCGACCTGCTGCTGGTGCTGCTGATCGTCGGCATCCTGATGGCGTTGTTCGTGCCGGTACCCGCTCCGCTGCTGGACTTCCTGCTGGTGATCAACATCAGCCTGGCGCTGCTGGTGCTGCTGGTGACTTTCTTCACGGAGTCGCCGCTCAATTTTTCCACGTTCCCGACGTTGCTGCTGATCGCCACGATGTTCCGCCTGGCGCTGAATGTCTCGGCCACCCGTTTGATCCTCGACGGCGCCGATGCCGGGCGGGTGATCGGCGCGATCGGCTCGTTCGTGATCGGTGGCAACTACGTGGTCGGCATCGTGGTGTTCCTGATCCTGGTGGTTGTGCAGTACGTGGTGGTCACCAACGGCGCGCAGCGCGTGGCCGAGGTTGCGGCGCGCTTCACCCTGGACAGCATGCCCGGCAAGCAGATGAGCATCGATGCCGACATGAACATGGGCCTGATCGACGAGCACGAGGCGCGCCGTCGCCGTGCCACGATCGAGAAGGAGGCCAACTTCTACGGCGCGATGGACGGCGCCACCAAGTTCGTCAAGGGCGACGCCATCGCGGGCATCGTCATCATCCTGATCAACATCGTCGGTGGCCTGGCCATCGGCATCGCCCAGATGGGCATGCCATGGACGGAAGCGGTGCAGCGCTTCACCCTGCTGACGGTGGGCGACGGCATCGTCACCCAGATTCCGTCGCTGGTGATCGCCGTGGCCACAGGCATCATCATCACCCGTGCCGCCGCCGACGCGCGGCTCGGCACCGAGATCCCGCGGCAGGTGCTGTCCAGCCCACGCGCCCTGGCGGTGGTGGCGCTGGCACTGATGGTGATCCTGCTGCTGCCGGGCTTCCCCAAGCTGCCGGTGCTGGTCGTGCTGGCCGGCGTGCTGGCATTGTGCTGGTACGCGTTCCGCCAGGCGTCGCAGCAGTCGGAAGAGGAGGAAGCCGATGCCGCCCACGCAGCGGATGCGCCGAGCCCGCAGCTGGACGCGCTGCAGCAGGCGCTGCGGGTGGAACCGATCGAGATCCGCATGGGCGGCAGCGTGCATCAGCTGCTGTTGGGGCCGACGGGCGACCTGCAGGAGCGCATCGACCACCTGCGCACCCAGGTGGCGGGAGAGCTGGGTTTCATCGTCCCGCGTATCCAGACCAGCGTACGCCCGGAACTGGACACCCATGCCTACGAGCTGATGGTACAAGGCCATCGCGCAGGGCAGGGCAGCCTGCTGCCCGACCGCGTCCTGGCCATCAATCCGGGAGGCTCGCGGCCGCTGCTGGAGGGCACCGACACCCGCGATCCTGCATACGGCCTGCCCGCGCAGTGGATCGATCCGGCGGCACGCCAGTTCGCGCGCGGCGCCGGCTACACGCTGGTCGAGCCGGATACCGTGTTGATCACGCACCTCAACGAGGTGATCAAGCGCCAGGCTCCGGAACTGCTGACCCGCGCCGAAACGGAACGGATGATCCGCCGCATGAAGGAGCAATGCGGGCCGATGATCGAGGAGCTGATCCCGAACATCCTCAGCTACTCCGACGTGCAGAAGACCCTGCAGCTGCTGCTGCGCGAACAGGTCAGCATCCGCAACCTGGAGGCCATCCTCGAAGTGCTGGTGGATGCCGGACGCAGTGTCAAGGCGCCGGAAGAACTGGCCGAGAAGGTCCGCGAGCGACTCGGACCCGGCATATGCCAGCGCTTCAACGATCCCAAGGGCGATTTCAACGTGCTGACCCTGGCGCCGGAAGTGGAGCGCGTGCTGATGGGCAACCAGCGCGCGGCCGACGGACGCGGCGCCCTGTTCACCGACATGGCCCAGTTCGACGCCTTCATCAAGCACCTGGCGCGGCAGTCCGAAGCGATGATGGGCCGCAGCCTCAACCCGGTATTGCTGTGCCCGGCCCCGCTGCGGCGGCCGCTGCGGGGCCTGATCCAGCGATCGCTGCCGCACGTGGCGGTGATCGGCCTGAACGAAATTCCATCCAGCGCCGTGGTGCGTTCTTTCGCGGCAGTGGGGACATCCAGTTGAGGAACATGCGATGAGCGATACGATCCAGGCCCTGGCCCGCGCCCTGAACGTGGATATCCAGGGTATCAACGCGGTCAGCCACAACGTGGCCAACATCAACACTCCCGGATTCCAGGGTGCGCGCGCGGTGCCGGACTTCGCCGCCACCACCGGGCTGAGCCGGCAGGTGGCGCTGGGCGATGGCCCGCTGAAGCCCACCGCGCGTACGCTGGACCTGGCGCTGCGCGGCGACGGCTTCTTCGTCCTCGACCGTGCGGGCCAGCCGCTGCTTACCCGCGCCGGCAGCTTCGTGCGTGATGCCGAGGGCTATCTGGTGGCGCGCTCGGGCGACCGGGTAATGACCGACGCCGGCGCCCTGCTGCTGCCCGAGGGCGAGGTGCGGGTCGACGAGCAGGGGGTGGTCTGGTCCGAGGACCGTCGCCTGGCCCAGCTGTCGATCATGGCGGTGGCCGATGCCAGCCAACTGCAGGCCGTCGACGGCGGCTACCGCTACGCGGGCAACCTGCTGGCCTGGAACGGCCGAGTGCAGCAGGGCGCCATCGAACAATCCAACGTGGATGCCGCCGCGCAGACCCTGCAACTGATCGAACTGACCCGGCACGCCGAGTCCGTGCAGCGCGTGGTGTCCATCTACGACCGCACCCTGGACGTGGGCATCAACCGCATTGGCGACAACTAAGGAGCTTTGACCGTGATCGATGCACTCTACATCTCGTCGACCGGCCTGCGCAGCCAGCAGGAGCAGATCGACGTCATCTCCAACAACGTGGCCAACATGCAGACCCCGGGCTTCAAGCGCGGGCGGGTCAACTTCGCCGAGATCGCGGCCGCGCCGATGCCGGGCGAGACCATGGGTACCATGGTTGGCACCCATGGCGGCGGCGCACGGGTGATGTCGACCTCGCAGGAGTTCGTGGCCGGTGCGCTGCAGCCCACCCGCGGCCCGCTGGACATTGCCATCGACGGCAACGGGTTCTTCGAGCTGGAAGACCTCAACGGCAACCGCTTCTACACCCGCTCCGGCCGCTTCCACATGGATGACCAGGGCTATCTCGCCGCAACCAACGGCATGCGCCTGACCGGCAGCCCGCAGGTTCCGCAGGGTGCCAGTGAGGTGCTGATCTCGGCCAATGGCGAACTCAGCGCGCTGCTGGACGGCGGCGAGGAGCGCAGCGTGCTCGGCAGTATCGAACTGGTGCTGTTCGCCACCACCGACGGCCTGGAATCGATTGGCGACAACCTGTTCCGCGCCGGCACGCGCAACGGCGGGCCGTTGGCGTCGGTCGCCGGGGAGGGAGGAGCCGGGCGCCTGCAGCAGGGCTACCTGGAGGCCGCCAACGTCGACATGATCGACGAGATGACCGGCCTGGTGCTGGCGCAGCGCGCCTATCAGCTCAATGCCCGGGTCCTGCAGGCATCGGACCAGGTGCTGGAAACCATCAACAACCTGCGCCGCTGATGCACCACCTCCTGCGCTCCTGCCTGGCCTTGTCCGTGCTGCTGCCGTCCGTCGCGGCCGCGGCGACGGCGGTGCCTGCCGATCGCCTGATCGCAGCCGCCCAACTGCGGTTGCAGGAACGCGCCGCGGGCATCCCGGGCGAGTGGCAGTTCCTGCCTGCCGGCACGGTCGGACCATCGACGGTGGAGCAGGACGGCGAACTCCGCGTCGAGGCCGGCGCCATCGACGGACGCTGGCCACGCAGCCGCGTTGGCGTGCCGGTGCGGATCTTGGCGGGAGATGCGTTGCAGCAGGCGCGGATGCTGTGGTTCACCGTGCACGTCTGGCGCCAGGCGCAGGTGTATGCACGCGACATGCAGGCAGGTGAGCGCTCCGAAGACTTGGAGACGCAGGTGCGCCGCATCGACATCGCAGGGCACGGCGCCGAAGCGGCAATGCCGGACGGCGTCGGACTGCAGCCAGGCTTGCGCCTGCTGCGCAGCGTGCGCGCCGGACAACCGGTGCTGGCCAGCGACTTCGCGCAGATGCCGCTGGTGGCACGCAACACGCAGGTCGCGCTGCAGGTGCGGCGTGGCGGGGTGATGCTCAATACGGCGGCGACGGCGAGAGCGGACGCGGCCATCGGTGAACGGGTGAGCGTGCTGCCCAGCGGGGCCACGCAATGGATCGAGGCGACGGTAAGGGGCCGCAATGAGGTGGCGATTGAAGACTGACTCCATCATCGCGGCAGCGCTCGTGGCGCTGCTCGCCGGCCTGCCCGGCGCCGGCGCCGCGCAGCAAAGCCTGATCGAACCCGGCACCTACCGGGGCATCGCGGCCGACCGCCGCGCCTACCGAATAGGCGACATCCTGACCGTGAACGTGCTCGAAGCGGCGCGTGCGCGCTCCAGCGCCGCGACCGATGCCAATTCCGACGTGCGCGTGCGCGCTTCGGCGTCCACGCCCGGCTACCAAGGCAGCGCGACCGGCACGCTGAGCGCAGGCAGTACCGGCGGAGCCGAGACCTCGCGCGCCGGCGAGCTGCGTACCCAGTTGTCGGTACGGGTAACGGACGTGCTGCCGGACGGGACCCTGGCAGTCGAGGGCGCACAGTCGCTGGTCATCAATGGCGAGGACCAGAAGATCATGCTCAGCGGACTGGTGCGGCCGGAGGACATCCGCAGCGACAACAGCCTGTGGTCGCACCGCATCGCCAACGCCCAGGTGGAGTTCAGCGGCTCGGGCGTGGTCAGCCAGTCGCAGCGGACGAGCATCGTATACCGCGCCCTGAAATGGCTGAGGCTGCTGTGAGGGTCCTGCTGCTCCTGGCGCTGGCGTGCCTGCCGTCCCTGGTCTCCGCCGCCGAAACGGGCGATGTGCGGGTCAAGGACATCGCCCGCATCGCCGGCGTGCGCGACAACCCGCTGACCGGGTATGGCCTGGTGTTCGGCCTGTCCGGTTCCGGCGACTCGCCGCGCAACCGCGCCACCCTGCAGTCGGTGTCCAACACCCTGCGCAACTTCGGCGTCAACGTCGAGCTGGGCGACCTGTCGAGCCGCAATGTGGCGGCGGTGCTGGTCACCGCCCGGCTGCCGGCGTTCGCCGAGCCGGGTCAGCAACTGGACGTGCAGGTGGCTTCTTCCGGCGACGCCCGCAGCCTGGTGGGCGGCACCCTGATGCTGGTTCCGCTGAGCGGTCCGGACGGACGGGTGTATGCCATCGCGCAGGGACCGATCTCGGTGGGCGGCTATCAGTTCGAGGCCATCACCGCCTCGGTGCAGAAGAACCATCCAACGGTCGGCTGGATCCCGGCGGGCGCGACGGTGGAGCAAGGCTCGCCGCTTGGAGTGGTCGGCGACGGGCGCTCGCTGAGCGTGCTGCTCAACGAGCCGGACTTCACCGTTGCTCAGCATATGACCCAGGCCATCCGCGCCGCCCTGCCAGGCACCACGGCCGTGGCCGACCATGCGGGCAAGGTCACGGTGGGCTTCGGCGAGGAGCATCCGGACCTGGTCGCGCGCATCGCCCAGATCGAGAACATCCGCATCGTTCGCGAACGACGCTCGCGGGTGGTGGTCAACGAACGCACCGGCACCATCGTCGCCGGCGGCGACATCCGCATCGGCCGGGTGAGCATTACCCACGGCGACTTGCGCGTGGAGGTCAATACGCGCTACAGCGTGTCGCAGCCAGACGGTCTGCTGCTGCGCCCGGGCAGCGATGTGCGCACGGTACTGGTGCCGGAGAGCCGCATCGATGTCCAGGAAGGCGTTGCGCCGGTGGTATCGGTTGCCGAGGGCACCAGCGTGGCCGAATTGGTTTCGGCTCTGCGCACGATCAAGCTGACGACCCGCGACGTCATCGCGGTGCTGCAATCGATCAAGGCGGCCGGCGCGCTCGATGGCGAACTGGTCATCCAATGACAGGGGGAAATGATGGCAAGTGAACTGACTGTGGACGCTGTGCGCATGGCGCTCGACCTGAGCCGGATGCGCGCCGAGGTTACGGGCTGGAACATCGTCAATGCTTCGGTGCCAGGCGCTTCGTTCTTCGTGGTCGACCAGAGTGCGGCCGAGTCCGCGCTGGGCGTGGCCGCCGGCGAGGACACCGCGGCTGGATACCAGGCGCTGTCTGCGGCACGGAACTCGAGCCTGGCCCTGGTAGAGGAGCGCTTCGATGTGGCTCGTCCGGGACTGGACGAGCTGGTGGCAGATTCGGTTTCCGCGGGCCTGCAGTACCAGCTGCTGAGCGAGGCGCTGGGCCGCCATTTCGGCCTGATGCGCCTGGCCGTGACCGGCAGGAGCGGCGCATGAGCATCGACGCGATCCTCGAGGCCAGCCGCATGGGCATGCAGAACGAGCGCATCCGGATGGACCTGGCCAGCCGCAACGTGGCGTTGGCCAATCAGCCGATCGACCCGCGCGCGCTCGGCAGCAGCGGCGCCGGCTTTGCCAGCGCGCTGGGCCTGCAGGGCAGCGAAGCCGCCGGCCAAGCGCCGATCGCGACCCGCTCGGTGCTCGACCCGGGCCATCCCCTGGCCGACGCCGAGGGACGGGTGCATTACCCGGCGGTGGACATAGTGCAGGAGATGACCACCTTGCTGACCGCCAGCCGAGGCTACGAAGCCAACGTGAGGTCGTTCAACACCCTGCGCAGCATGGTGCTCAGGGCCATGGAGATCGGAGCGAAGTGATGGGAATCGAAGCGATCGCCGCCCTGGGGGCGGCTGCGGGTCCGGCCGAGGCGCAGGCATCGATGGCGGTGCCGCGCAGCGATTTCGCCGCAGTGGTGGGCCAAGGCGTGCAGGGCGTGGACGGCACGCTGAAGAACGCCGATCAGTTGGTACGCGCGCTTGCGGCAGGGCAGGACGTGGCCACCCATGACGTGATGATCTCGCTGGAGGAGGCGCGCATGCAGTTGATGCTGCTGTCCGAAGTGCGCAACCGCGTGGTCGAGGCGTACCAGGAACTGTCGCGGATGCAACTGTAACGATGGCTCCCTTGACCCCGGCGATGGACATGTTCAGATCGATGAGCCGCACCGCGCGCCTCGGCATCGTGATAGGTGGCGGCGTGATCCTGTTGGGCACGGCGCTGGCGTTGTGGCTGGTGCTGTCGCCACGACAGGAACTGCTGTTCGGCAATCTGGCCGAAACTGATGCCGCGGAGATCGCGGCGACCCTGGGCGAATGGAAGGTGCCGTACTCGCTGGCAGCCGATGGCACCGCGATCCTTGTGGACAGCAGGCACATGCTCGACACGCGGATGCGACTGGTCTCCGCCGGAGTTCCCAAGGGCGGGCACGTCGGCTACGAGTTGTTCGACGACAACGAATTCGGCGTCACCGAGTTCGCCCAGCGCATCAACTACCAGCGCGCACTGCAGGGCGAACTGGAGCGCACCATCGGCAGCATCCCCGGCGTGCGCAACGTGCGCGTGCACCTGTCGATCCGCCGTGCCGGCTCCTTCCTTGGCGAGGACGCCAGTTCCAAGGCTTCGGTTGCACTGGCGCTGGAACCGGGAACCACGTTGGCGCGCAGGCAGGTGGCCGGCATCCGCAACCTGGTCGCCTCGGCCGTGGAAGGCCTGGGCCCGGAATCGGTAGTGGTCGTCGGCCCTGCCGGCCTGCAACTGGCAGGCGGCAACCAGGCCGAGGGCGAGGCGGTCGTGGAAGGCGCGGATGCAGCCTCGGACATGTCGGCACGAATCGAGACCCGGATCCAACAGCTGCTGGGCGACGCGCTGCAGGGGCAGCGTACCTCGGTATCGGTCGACGTGCGCATGAACTTCGACAAGGTCCGGCGGACGTCGGAGAAGCTGCTGACCATGCCCGGCTCGGACCATGGCGTGGTCGTGCGCCGCAACAGCGGCGGCGGCCGGCCGGCCGAAGGTCCCGGCGAGGCGGCGCTGACCAACGAGCAAGTCGAGTATGCCCACGGCAGCGAGCGCGAAGAAGTCACGCGCGTGGGCGGCGTGGTCGAACGCATCACGGTGGCGGTAGTGCTGCCGCGTGGCGTGGCTACTGCCGAGCAGGAGCACCTGACCCGGCTGGTTGCCGCCGCGGCAGGCCTGGACCCGGCTCGCGGCGATAGCATCGAGGTGAGCACAGCCGCCGAGCCGCCTGCGACTGGCAATGCGGTTGCCCGGGCACCCGAGGCACAACCGGTACGATCGATGACGCAGACCGATGCGTCGTGGCAGCCGCAGGCCAGGCACGGCTGGCTGCTGTTCGCCTTCGTGCTGGGGCTGGGCGTTGGTGTGCTGGCGATGGCGCGGCGCCGGCGTGCACCGCCGCTGCTGAGCCGCGAGGAAAGCGAGCGGGCGGCGATCCAGGTCCGCGCCTGGCTGACGGATGGAGTGCGCTGATGGAACCCAGCGCCATCCGCCGCGCCGCGATCGTGCTGGCCGCCATGCAGCCGCCGGTGCGCGTACGTCTGTTGGCCACGCTGGACCCGGCCATGCGAGCCGAACTCGGCTCGGCCATGCAGGAGGCGATGCAGCGTGGCTGGAACACGCGCTCGCTGGCGTTGCGGATGCTGGATCCGACGCAAGCGGAGGCAGAGCCGCAGGGCGATCAGGGACTGCCGGCGGTGTTCGCGCTCGCCGACCACCTGGAACCCGCCGCGTTCGCGCGCGTGCTGCAGGCTACGGGCATGCGTAGCGATGACTTCCGGTTGAGCATGATCGACGACGCCGGCGCTGCGGCCCGGGTGCGCGAAGAGATGATGGACGCGCCGGCGATGTCCGCACGGCTGCGCGAGGCCACCCTCGCGGCCGCCAATTCCATGCTGGACGATCTACGGAGCGCCGGCTGAGATGCGCCGGATCGACGCCTGCGACGTCGCTGCCGCGCCATTGTGGACGGGATCGGCGGCGGCCGGACCTGTCGCACCAGTCGTCGATGCAAGCGCCCAGGATGCACGTCGGCAGATGGAGGCACAGCAGGCGGCTGCGGTGGAGCGGGGCTATCAGGAGGGTCATGCACGCGGGTTGGCACAGGCACAGGAACGCGTGCGCCAGGAGAACCAGGCTTGGCGGCAGCAGCGCGAGCGCGAGCTCGATGCGGCACGCGAACAATTCGAACAGGCACGCGAGCGACTGGAGTCGCTGACCCGGCAGTTGCCGGTGCAGATCGCCGCCGAGGCCGCGCGTGCCGAAGAGCTGGCCATCGAGACCGCCTACGCGGCGGTGACCAGACTGCTTGGCTCCGACTATATCGAGCGCAACCTGATGCCGGCGCTGGTGCGTCATGCGATGGGCAGCCTCGAGATGCGCGTGGACGCCATCCTGCTGTCGGCGCAGGACGTGGAACTGCTGCAGGGCATGGAAAACCTGAACGTTGCCGTCGATGCCCGTCTCAGGCCCGGGCAGTGCCGCCTGGAAACCCGGCTGGGCAGCTACGACACCGGCTTGGATGTCAGGCTGGACATGCTCAGGCAGGCCCTGCTGTCGGGACTGGCCGAGCATCGCGCGCACGAGGCGGAGCAATGAGTCTGCAGGTTCGACTGCAGTCCGCGCTGGATCGTACCGAGATGCATCGGCGACAGGGACGCATCGTCGCCTTCAACGGCCTGGTCATCGAGGCGCAGGGACCGGACGCCGACATCGGCGAGCTGTGCGACATCGTGCCCGGCAACGGCCGCGCGACAGTGCCGGGCGAGGTGGTGGGCTTCCGGAAGGAACATGTGCTGCTGATGCCGTATGGCAATGTCAGCGGCATCTCCGCGCGCAGCCTGATCCGTGCCACGGGGCGGCCGCTGGATGTGCCGGTCGGCAAGGAACTGCTCGGCCGCGTGGTGGACGCCTTCTGCCGGCCGCTGGACGACAAGGGTGCGCTGCAGCCGGGCGGGCGTTATCCGCTGCACGCCGCGCCGATCAATCCGATGCAGCGCCAGGGCATCAGCGAGGTGCTGGAGACTGGACTGAGCGCGGTGGACACGCTGCTGACGTTGGGCAGAGGACAGCGCGTGGGCGTGTTCGCCGGCAGCGGTGTCGGCAAGAGCACCCTGCTGGGCATGCTGGCCCGGCATGTGCAGGCCGACGTCATCGTGCTGTGCCTGGTCGGCGAACGCGGACGCGAGGTCGGCGACTTCATCCGCGATACGCTGGGCGAGACGGGACTGCGCCGCGCGGTGGTCATGGCCGCCACCGCGGACCAGCCCGCCCTGGTACGCACCCATGCGGTGCACGCTTCGCACGCGGTGGCCGAGTATTTCCGCGACGAGGGCAAGTCGGTCCTGCTGGTGGTCGATTCGATCACCCGCTTCGCGATGGCCCAGCGCGAGATCGGCCTGGCCATCGGCGAGCCGCCGACCTTCCGCGGCTATACGCCATCGGTGTTCGGCTGGCTCCCACGCATCGTCGAGCGCTGCGGCCGCCATGGCCGCGGCGATATCACCGCCATCTACAGTGTGCTGGTGGAGGGCGACGACATGAACGAACCCATCGCCGACCACATGCGCGCCGTGCTGGACGGGCACATCGTGCTGACTCGCGAACTGGCACTGCGCGGCCATCTTCCCGCCATCGATGTCCTGCAGAGCACCAGCCGCCTGCTGCACACCCTTGCCCGGCCGGAAGAACTGGCGCTGGCCCGGGAGGCGCGACGCCTGCTGGCGCAGTACGAGGCGGCGCGCGACATGATCGAGCTCGGTGCCTACCAGCGTGGCAGCAACCAGGCGCTGGACCGGGCGGTCGAGGCCTGCAGCGCGCTCGACTCGCTGTTGTGCCAGTCGCCGGAGACGGCGGTGTCACGCCTACAGGCGCTGCAGCAGCTGGGCCGCATCGTCTCCGCCGGAGGCACGCATGCATAAGCACCGGCTACAGCAGATGCAGGCACTGGCGCGCGTGCGCGGGCTGGCCGAGCAGCGGGCAGAATTGGTGACGCAGCAGGCGGCGCAGGCGCTGCGACACGCGAACGACCTGCTGCAGGAGGCGAACGACCGGGTGGACGCGGCGACCCGCTGGAAGGCAGGGTCCGCCGTGGCGGCCGGGCTACGTCTGGGCCTGTACGAGCAAGCGCTGGTGTCCGAGCAGGTCCTGTCGGTTGCCGCCGAATCCGCCGACAGCACCCGGTCGCGGGTCAGGCAGGCTCACGAGCAGAGCAGGGAGCAGTTGCTCCAGGCCAGCCGCGCGCTCGAGGTCGCACAGCGACGGCTGCAACGCGGAACGCGCGCCGCTGCAGACGCGATGGAGCGCAAGCAGAGCGACGACGCGGCCGATCTCTGGTTGTCAAGGAAGCTCCATGCAGATCGGTGATCCAGCCATCCACGCCGTCACGCCGATCGCGGAACGGCAGCCGCAGGGCAAGCCGTCGAACCGCCAGGACTTTGAGCGGACGCTCGCTGCGGATGCGCCTGCCGCCGATGTCCCGGCGTCGGCGGGCGTGCACGGAGACGCCATAGATGTGCCGACTGGTGCCGACGCACCCGTTGCACAGGATGGAGCCGGCCTGGACGGGCTGCCGGGCGGGGTGCTCTATCCTTGGCAGTTGATGGCGCAGACAGCAATGTCCCAGCTCGGCCAGCATGCGTACAGCACTGCCGCCCGGGCCGATGGCCTGACGACCCACGACGGGATACAGATCGTTCAGAAGGGCACGATATCCAATACTGCAGTTGCCCTCGCTGCCGCCGTTGCCTCCCATGGCACGACTGAGGTTCATGCCGTAACCCTCGCGAGAAGCGGCGATACGGCATCCGCCATCATGAAAGACATGCGTGGCACCGCATCCGCAGGCGCCGAGCAGGCGTTGGCCTCGCTGCCCACCTGGTCCAAGCGTTTCCAGCGTCGGGTCGAGGACGCCCAGGGCCGTGCCACGGTCTGGCTGCGTGACTACCAGCTGGGCGAGCAGGGGCTGGCCTCCACCATCGACGAGATCATCGCGTCTTACGGCCCGTCGCGGCCGGTCTGGCGCATCGTGGTCAACGGCAGCGAAGTCTGGCGTCGACCGTCCAATCCATCCGAGGAGACGTAATGGCCATCGACGCAATCGGTGCCGTGGTGAACAACGGCAGTTCCAGCGTACAGGCGCGCAACACCATCGACCAGGAAGGCTTCATCAAGCTGTTCCTGTCGCAGCTGCAGTTCCAGGATCCGCTGGAGCCGGTGGACAACCGCGAATTCCTCGCACAGTTGGCGCAATTCAGCAATCTGGAACAGTCCCGCCAGCTGAGCATCAACATGGAAGGCATGCTGACCATGGAGTCGTCCAGCCAGGCGCTGGGTTTGCTCAACCGCTCGGTGGACATCGTGCAGGCGGCCGGCGGCAACATCGCCGGCACTGTCACCGCCGTGCAGTTCACAACCTCCGGCCCGGAACTGACGGTGAACACCGCCGTCGGCGTGCTGACCGGCATTCGACTGCCCCAGGTGAGCCTGGTCAAACTCTAGGAATCCAACCGTGTTCCAAGCATTGTTCAACAGCCTCTCCGGCCTGTTCGGCTTCTCACGCAGCCTGGATACGGTCAGCAACAACGTCGCAAATATGAATACCCCCGGCTTCCGGGGGCGCGACTCGTTCTTCGAGAACGTTGGTCGCGACCATGGCACCCGGATCGCAGGCGAGGGCATGCGCACCGCCGCAGGCGACCTGCGCCAGACCGGCAATGCCACCGACGTGGCGGTGGACGGCGCCGGCTTCTTCGCGTTGCGCGACGAGTCGGGGACGCTGCACTACACGCGGGCCGGCCAGTTCATGTTCGACGACGACGGCATCCTGATCGACAGCGTCAGCCGCTTCCAGGTGATGGCACTGGACAGCTCGGGCAATCTTGCGTCGATCTCGCTGGAAGGCTATCGCTCGTTGCCTGCCGAGCCATCGACCAAGATCAACTTCAGCGGCAACCTCGCGCCGGCGGAGGAGACACACAAGGTCGAAGGCATCACGATCTACGACGCTTCCGGCAAGAGCCACGTGCTCACGGCGCAGTTCACCAACAACAAGAACGTGACGCCGAACAGTTTCCTGGTCAAAGTCACCGATGCCCAAGGCAGCGAGGTGGGCAATGGCGAGCTGCGTTTCAGCGTGTCCGGGACTCTGGAGCCGGGCTACGGCTCCATCGCGCTGGCGCTCGAGTTCGAGGGGACGGCGCAGGGGGTGGAGCTGTCGTTCGGCACACCGGGTACCTTCCAGGGCACGACCAGCCTGGCCGGCCTCAGCAACAACGTCAGCGCCACCGTGGCCGATGGCCGGCCGGTGCTGGGCATTACCCAGATGTCCTTCGACGAGAAAGGTACGCTGCAATTCAACTATGGCACCAGCGAGAAACGCGAAGGCCAGAGGTTGGCGCTGGCCAGCTTCATCAGCGAAAGCACCCTGGACTTCAGTGGCGGACGCTTGGTATCCGGTGCCGATGCCCAGCGCCGGCTACTGGCGCATGCCGATACCGGAGGCCTGGGCAAGGTCATGGGTGGCACGCTGGAGATGTCCAACATCGACCTGACCCAGGAGTTCGCCGACATGCTGATCATCCAACGCGGCTACCAGGCCAGTTCGCGGGTGATGACCGTCAGCAACGAGATGATCGAGCAGCTCTACAACAGTACCCGCGGCGGCTGAACAGATGATACGGATCGGTTGGCAGGGAACGACGCGCGCGGCGCAGCTGAAACATTTGCTTGGCACAGGATTGCAGGCCTGGCGCGACGACTGGTTGTCCGGGCGGTGGCCCGATGCCTGCATCAAGGAATGGGATCGGCAGGTGGAACCGGGCGACGGCAGCCGCCTCGATTGGTTGCTGCGCGACGCACAAGGGGCGGCGATGTGGATCCGGGCAGATGCCGCAGTGGAGCAGCTCCTCGGTCGCGGCGTACTGGAACTGGACTGTGGACAGGGAGACCGCCTGGTCCGCGAGGTGGGCACGCGCTGCTTCGCCGCGTTGTGCGCGCAACTGTGGGGAGGCGAGGACACGCCGGCCGCGGAACTGGAAAACCGTGACGATTTCCGCGAGTTCGAGCTCCGTCACGGAGGCCTTGGGTTCTGCATCGATGGCCTTGCCGGCACCATCCGCATCGCCGTCAATCGTTCCTGGTGCGTGGAGCGGCTGCCGTTCTCCACACCGAACCTGGCGCGGCCGGCGCTATCGACCCGGCGCAGTGCGCTCGCGCCGGCTGCAGTCAAGATCCAGGCGGCTATCGAGCTGGGCAGCATCGAGCTGCTCGATTCGCTGCAGCTCCAGGTGGGCGAAGTACTGCTCACCGACGTCTCGCGCAACCCTGCCGTCACGCTCTCCACCAGCTCCGGGCGCCTGGCAACCGGGCGGATCGATCCGGATCGGCAGGCCAGGACGGTCGTACTGGATTGACCTCACCTTGCGCGGCCGCCTGCAGACCGCATCGCGAAATTCCTCTGGACGAACCCATGAACAAAGAAATCGCAATCAACGAGAAGGACCTGAGCCTGCTGGGGCACGTCAAGGTTTCCTTGGTCGCCGAAATCGGCACTGCCGAACTGACCGTGGAGCAGTTGTTCGCGCTGGGCAGCAAGGATCTGGTCACCCTTGACCAAGGCGTGGATGCGGAAGTGACCCTGTTGCTGAACGGTCGTCCCGTCGCCCGCGGCGAACTGGTGGCGATCGAGGACAAGCTGGGCATCCGCATCACGGAACTGGCCTGAGCATGCTCGTTGTGGCCCAACCGATACCATTCCGCTCCGATCCGGTGATCGGTGGCGACCAGGTGCTGTGGATCGTTCTGGCGACGGTCGGCCTGCTGGCGCTGGCCTTCGTCGTCCTCGTGCATCTGCGCAGGAAGGGTTGGCTGAATGCCTGGTCGGTCGGCAGGCCGCTACCGCAAGCACAGGTGCCGCCACGCTGGCAGGTGCAGAGCCAGCGCATCAGTCGTCGGACCACAGTACACACGCTGAGTCGGGAGGGGAGTGCACTGCTGGTAGTGGAATCGCCCAACGGTGTCGCGGTGACTGCGCTGGACACGAAACCCGCCGTCCCGTCCACCGAGGGAGGGATCGCCGATGGCACCAGCCAGTCTGAGTAAAGTGCTTGCCGGCGTCACCCTGGTCGGCTTGCTGCTGGCCGGAGAGAGTCACGCGGCCGCACCGGCCGTGGACGCCGTGGGCGAAGCGGTGAAGCAGGACCTGGCACCGGCGCTGCGCACGTTCCTGGTGCTGAGCTTCATGTCGTTCATTCCGATCGCGTTGATCGGCATGACCTCGTTCACCCGCATCATCGTGGTGCTGGCGCTGTTGCGGCATGCATTGGGCATCCCGCAGACGCCGCCAAACAGCGTGCTGATCACCCTGGCGATGTTCCTGACCCTGTTCTCGATGGGACCCGTGGCCGACCGCGTCTACAGCGAGGCCATCACACCCTATGTCACCGAACAGGTCAGCGCGAGCACTGCGATGGAACGCGCCAGCGAGCCCATCCGTGGCTTCATGGTGCGCCAGACCCGCGAATCCGACCTGCTGGCCGTGCTGGAGATGGCGCGGATCGAGCCGCCGAAGACCATGCAGGACATCCGCTTCACCCATCTCGCAGCGGCCTTCCTGCTCAGCGAGCTGAAGACGGCGTTCCAGATCGGCTTCGTCATTTTCCTGCCGTTCCTCCTGATCGACCTGGTGGTCGCGGCGATACTGATGGCGCTGGGCATGATCATGCTGCCACCGACGACCATCAGCCTGCCGCTGAAGATCCTGCTGTTCATCCTGATCGATGGCTGGGTGCTGGTATCCAGGACACTGCTGGGCAGCTTCTGGACCTGAGGCACAACCGGTCTACATGGAATCGATCGAACAGGAGTTGTGGCGGCGCCATGCGCAGGAAGGCGACACGGAGGCCCGTGATTTCCTGTTCCTGCGCTACAGCCCATGGGCCCGTTCGGTGGCGGCAGCGGTCGCGCGGCGGACTGGCCTGCGGATGATGGACTGGGCCGATCACGCGCAGAATGCCCAGGTCGGCTTGCTGGAGGCGATGTCGCGCTACGACGCCAGCCTCGGCGTGGACTTCATGGCCTACGCCAAGCCGCGCGTGCGCGGTGCCGTGTTCAACGGCATGCGCTGTTTTCTGCGGGCCGATGCCGCTGACAGCCGCAAGCGGATCTCGGTCGACCGCCTGGAATCGTTGCACGAATACGCGGACGACCCCCTGACAGCTTTCGTCGACACGGTGGTGGGGCTCGGACTGGGCCTCTTGCTGGACGGCGATTTGAGGGGTGACGACACCTCTGCCGGCATCGATGGGTACAGCCCGGTGCTGCGCGATGCGCTGCTCAAGGTACCTGGCCGGCATCGCGAAATCCTGATCGCACATTACCTCCGACAAATCCCGTTCCAGGATGTTGCGCGTGAGCTCGGGGTAACGAAGGGCAGAGTGTCGCAGCTACACAAGGAAGGCCTGGGCATGCTGCGCGGGATACTGAGGGAACGTAGATATGACAGAGATGCGTTCTTTTAGGTTACATAATATACAGACAGCCCGAATCTGCAGGCTGGTCCATCTGCGGATTAGCCTTTGCAATCATATGGTTAGCCGACAGGCCGATTACGCATAGCATTCCTAGCGCCGTGGCGGCCAACTTACGCCACACGGCCTTTTCCTCGCGGCTTACTGCCCGGGCCTCTCCTACGATCCCCAGCACTTTCGCCAAGGGAATTCCCGACAGTCCAGCGATCGTGGCGCACACAACCGGATCAGGCAGCCGCACGCCTTTCCGGTAGCTGGACATTGCCTGTTTCGACACGCCTAGTCGCTTCGCTAATTCTCCGTCGGTAGCTGCTTTGGATTCTTCCTTGCAGCGGTCGAGTAGTAAATTCACGTCCACTAGTCCTCACCCTGTTGACTTAAGTCCTCACCCAGAGTACAACGCATCAAGTCCTCAGGCTGAGGACCGCCCCTCGCCCCCGGTGCCCTAGCCGGGGCAGGGGCAACTAGGGCGGCTAGGGCAGGGGATAGGGCATGGAATACCACGTGCAATACCGCGACGGTCGGCGTTGGGTAACGCTGGACGTGTGCGCGGATCGTCATGCAGTCATGGATCGCAGGGCAGAACGTATTGCCTCCCTGGTCGAGCGCGGCTGCAACTTTGTTGGCCTCGGTAAGGATTTCCGCGTGCGCGGCGTGCGCCAGCAGGTGGCGGCATGACCGATTTCATTATCTGGGTGGTACTTGCTTCGTGCTGCCTGTGCGTGGCCTTCGGCTTGGTGCGTCTCTCCACATGGCACGTGGCCTATTTGGATCGGAAAGCGGAAGCCGTGCTTCGCGCACATCAGTTGATCATTGGCGCTGAAATTGAAACTGATTTGCAGCGCCTGGAAGACGCATGGCACATGCAAGACCAGTGCAATTGTGAGCATTGCGTCCGTGGTCGCGCCGAAGCGCAGCTGGAGAATTTGATTGGCGAGGTGCGTCAATGAGCCTTCTTTCTCCTGACCTGCAAAGTTTGCGACTAGTGGGGTTGGCGGTCGCTTGCGTCGTGGGCCTGTTGTGGCTTTTTCGTCTCGCCATTCGTCGTCCTGAGGTTGTCGGCCTCGCGTTTTGCCTGCTTTCCATGCTGGTGCTCACTGTCCAGTTGATCGTGGGTGCTGTGGAGCTGTTTCCATGAGCCGCCCGACCGACACCGAGCGCGGCGCCCGCATTGCCCTCGATTACGCCAGCGCGCTGCTCGCCGCGGCGAAGGGTAAGGATCTGTTTCCGGTTCGCCTCACGCCCAAGCATCGGCAGTTGTGGCTGGGAATCAAGCGGGTTTCCGAAGAGCAGTTGGCCGAGTGCCGCGCACTGCGGGAGGCCCGCGCATGAAACTGTGGCAGTTGTACGACCTGAAAAATCAAGCTAAGACCGAAGACGAACGCCACGAGCTCGACCGACTGATTGAGGAACGAATCAGGTGGATCGGCTCGGGGCAGGGCGATGAGTCATGAACGCCCATTACCCCAACAGCCCGTGCTACCAGTGCGGGGGCAGCCTACAGACGCTCAATGCGACGGATGCTCGCCTGATCTGCTGCACCAGCTGCGGAGCGTTGATCTGCAAGCGCAGGGATATGCCGAGCTACTCCAGCGCGTCCCGTGGCAGCAGTTCTGGACGCTCACTTTCCGCGTCAGCAAGTCCGGTCGTAACGGCGGCATGCACGATGAGGCAGCTGACAAAGCGTTCCGCTACTTCGTCTCCTGCCTCAATCGCAGCGTCTACGGCCCCAAGTGGTCCACGCGCTGGCACGGCGGCATCCAGTGGGCACGGGGACAGGAATTCCATCGCGATGGCCGCTTGCATTTCCACGCCGTCGCAGCTGCACCTACCGATGATCTTAACCGCCTCGCCAGTCGCTACGAGTGGCACGAGTTCTGGTATCGCGAGTTCGGTCGCAACCGCATTGAAGCGCCGCGTAGCCAGGCGGATATCACCGGCTACGTCAGCAAGTACGTAACAAAGGGCGGGACAGTCGATTTCAGCAGGAATTTCGGCGCGTGGATGCCACCGCCAATCGACTACACCCGCCGTCCCGAGCAAGACGGCCTGATCCAGCCGAGCCAGTAACACCGGATCACCGGGCGGACTGATGCAAGCATCGCGCAACGGGTCAACGAGCTACTCACCGCGACCCGCCGCATGGGGGGGAAGGGGGGGCTTAGCTTGACCCCACAGTACCGCCCGAAATTTGCAGTTCGTAGTGAAGCCCATCAATCCAACTATGCAGAGAGAAAACGAAATGAACGCTCCGAAGATCACGATCAATTCCGCTGTCGAGACTCGTACTGTCACCACGTCGAAGGGCATGCAAAAAGCCATCTACAGTCAGCGCGCTACGCTCGAAACGGATGCCATGCGGATTCAAATCGATGTTGAGGTGGACGGCCTGGACAAGGGCTATCCGGTGGGTGCGGTCAAGGAATGGGATGTGACCACGGACCTTGTTCCCGGCCGCTTTGGCGTGGAGCTGGCACGTCGCATGACGCTGGTCGATGTGGTCAGCAGTGGTCGTCCGCAGCCGCAGCAGAAGGTGGCGTGATTCATGGCCGATGACGCTGCCCTGGTGGTGCAGGCAGAGACGCTCGTTCTTACCTGCAAGGTTGCCGATTTCGACGCCACCATTGGGCAGTGCTCGGCCCCTTATTACAGCCAGCCACCAACGCTCTTTCCGTATTTGAGCGCGGTGGATGGGCTCATGATCTCGTTCGCCATTGTGGGAACGTGGACTGTCGGGCTGGTCGCGCGGCTGATCATCCGGACAACGCAACTTGAAAGCCGTTCTAACTCCTACTGAGGACATAGCAATGCAGAAGTTTATCCGCAATACCACGAGCGCCGTCGGTGCGTTCGCTTCCAGGGCCCGCAATTTGATCGGTGTCGGTGCCGCTGTCGCCCTGGCTTCGCCGCCGGTGGCGTTCGCGCAGTCGGTCGCATCGGAAATCGGTGGCAGCGCCCAGACCGAGTTGACCGGCGCGCAGACGATCATTATCGGTTTGCTGACCACGCTGGTGCTGATCGCCATCGGCTTCGTGGTCTACAGCCTGATTAAGAAGGCTCGCTAATTGGCGATGCATGACGGCATCAACGGGGCAGGGTGATCCTGCCCCTTTTCTAGGGGAACTAACATGATCGGATACATCATCATTGTGGGCGTTCTGGGCGCAATCTGGCTGGCCTATGAGGCTGTTTGATCGGCATCCTGGGGGCGGTATGGCTCGCATTGGACAGCTGATTCTGATTGTGTTGTTCGGCTTGCCATCGATTGCCTTAGCGCAAGGTTGCCCGCGCGGTGGCGGCTGTGATCAGGGTGCGGCCTATGCTGCTGCATCGACCATTGCAGCTCAATACGAGTACGAGACGCGCATCGTTCCGGGCACGCCGAACACTTCGAATTGCGCAACGGGTCAGGGATGCTATTACGTTCAAAGAGTCTCAACAGGAGCTTCGCTCGCGATCACCTATTTCGCTATGGCTGCGACGTGCGACAAGCGGTCGGACTACAACGGCGTTTTCCCTGGAACTTACGGCGCTCCTAAGAGTGGTTCGGTTCAATGCAATTCGGGCTGCATTCAGGTGTGGACGCCCAATGCAGATAGCACTTGGAACGGTACCTACGTGCTGAACGCGACGTGCAATCCCACAGACAACACTGAAAATCAGTGTGCGGCGATGAGCCTGCCTGGGTACCACTACAACAATTACACCCACACCTGTGAGCCCGACACGCAGGAATGTCCCGCCGGCAAGGAGAAAAACGCGAAGGGCGAGTGCGCAGATCAGGCCTGCCCCAGTGGCATGAAGCTGTCGTCGTTCGGCATCTGCGAGCCCGAGGCTAACGAGTGCCCAGCTGGTCAGGTGAAGGCGCCCAGCGGCCAATGCCTTCCTGGTGATGGGCAATGTGCCCAGGGCGAAGCAAAGGGTAAGGACGGTACGTGCAAGCGGGATTCTGACGGCGATGGCCAGCCCGACGAAGGTGAGGACGATGGCTCCAGCGATCCCACTTTCTCCGGTGGTGATAGCTGCGACTCGCCGCCGTCATGCAGCGGCGACGTGATCATGTGCGGGCAGGCGCGCATCCAGTGGCGCATCGATTGCAACACGCGCAAGAACCGTAACGTCAGCGGCGGTACGTGCGATCGCGCACCGGTTTGCACCGGCGAGAAGTGCGACGCGATGGAGTACAGCTCTCTGTTGTTTCAATGGCGTTCTGCCTGTGCAGCTGAAAAGCTTCTTTCTAAGGGTGGTGATGCCGGTAGCGGCGATTCTCAACCCGATTGGACCAAGGTTAGTGGTGATGGTACCGGTGGCGCTGGCGCTGAACCAGATAAGCCGCATAGGACTGTTTCGTTGGGTATTGGAATGCTTGATGAGGGCGGATTTCTTCCGGGCTCGGGGCAGTGTCCGAAATTTGGTTCTGTGGATGTGTGGAAGTTCGGCAAGGTGGACTTAGATCAGTGGCCTTGGATCTGTAGTTTTTTTGCTGCGGTTCGCATCGTGCTGATTGGCCTTGGGGCCTTCATAGCGTTCGGCATCCTTGCCGGAAGGACGATTTTTTGATGGACGCGATTTTGACCAAGTTGGTCGGCTTGCTTGTGACCGGTCTGAAACTCGCTGCTGGCAGCATCGTCGGTCGCGTGATGAGCGCGCTAGGCCTTACGTGGGTCAACGTGATTTACGCATTGCCACAGGTGAAACAATGGATCGCCGAGAAGTTCTCGGGTCTGCCTGACAACGTGATGGCCATCCTGAGCGCAAGTGGGATCGACGTTTTCATGACCTTGATTGTGAGCGCCATCGTCGCTCGCGTTGGCATGCGCACGTTTACTACCTCGATCACTGCATTGGAATCGCTTATTGGACAGGAGCAGGGCACGTGATTTATCAGTTCACCGGTCAGCCTGGGCATGGTAAGTCTCTGCATGCGCTTGATCTGGCGCTTAAATTCAAGGATGAAGGCCGCGTGGTCTACGCCGGCAACATCCGCAAGCTCGATTACGACAAGTGCGGCCTGCTACCCATCACGCCGGAGCAATTCAAGGACTGGCCTAACTTCTTGCCCGATGGCGCTGTGTGCTTGATTGACGAATGCTATGAACACGAAATGCTTCCAAAGCGCGGCCCCGGTATGAAGGTTCCGCATTGGGTTGAGCAGCTGGCTAAGCATCGCCATCGTGGCCTAGATTTCATCTTTGTTTGCCAGTCGCCGGCAAAGCAGATGGATACCTTCGTGCACGATCTGATCGAGAAGCACACTCATGTGCGCCGCAGGTTCGGCATGAATTTCGTCCACTTGCGCATTTTTGACCGTTACGAGGCGCGGCCGGAGAAAGCGCACCCGTTGGTGCTTAAGCGCGTTCGCCTGCCTAAGCGACCGATGGGCATGTACGAGTCCACTGAACTGGACACTACCAAGCGAGGCGTGCCCTGGTACTACTACGCGGCCGGCGTCATCGTGGTTTGCGTCATCGGCGGCGTGGTGTTCGTGGGGACGCGCATCCATCATCAGCTTGATGCGGATCGATTTAAGGCAACTTCCAAGCCCGTGCCAGGGAGTGACAGAGCGATAGCGACGGCGCGCCCTGGCACGGGCTTGGTAGGCCAAAGCCGTGATCTCGGAACTGCGACGGATTATGCGCGGCTGCACCGACCGCGCTTTGGCACGATGCCGTGGACGGCGCCTGCTTATGATGATCGTTCCATTACTGCGGATCCCGAGCTTTATTGCATGTCGAGTCTTGAGGGTAGGGATGCATTCGGTGTGCATCAGCAGGCAAGCTGCACATGTTTCACTGAGCAGGGAACGCGCTATGAGCTTGGCCAGCCTGAGTGCCGTACTGTTGCTCGCAATGGAGCGCCTTACAATCCGTATGGCAAGCGGGCTCTAGGAACGTCATCTACTTCATCCGCACCTGCATCTATCCCGGTCACTGTTCAATCCGGTGCGTCGATTTCTGGCGTGGTGGTAGGCAAGGAGATTCGAAAGCAGGGGACGTTCCCGGAGTCGCCGAGCTACAACATCGGCAGCTACACACCTAGCACGTCGCGGGAGCTTTGATTCCGTTAGCAGTGTTCTCCGGGGACATTTTCCCATCCACCACCGCGTATTGGCCGGAATGGTGTTCCGTTGATGCATTTCCAGGTTTTTCGGTCTTTGGCGCTGCTATTGGCCTGCTCGGCTGAACGTTGCCGCATCTGCTGGATTAGGTATCTGTCTTCCGTGATGCGTTGTGCACGCTGAGCCAGCGTCATTGTTTGCCATTCGTGGCTGCCCTGGTCATAGACGGCGGGTGGGCGTTCTGAGCTTGAGGCCCGTGGTCGATTGAACCTGTCGGACCATGCAGCGTGGGTTTCTAAATAAAGCTTCACCCCGAGCGCCATCAGGATGGCAAAGGCGATGCCAATGACGGTTAGCCAAGGGAAGCCGCTGCGGTCCCTAGGTAATGAGTTCAGGTATTCCGGCCGTTCTCGCTCCATGACGCGCCCCCGTGTCCGTCAGGGCTCATTGTAGCCCTCAGGGGTGTAGGGGGCATGCCCCCTACGGAAAACGCTTCACGCGCGGCCTGTGCGCCTTTGCGCCGATAGCAGTGATGATCCCTTGCCGGTGCCGCATTCCCAAGCAGCCACCTCCTGCCGACCCGCTTCTAGCCAACCCGACCGAAGTGGCGTTCCCGCCAGTCGTCCAGTTCCACGATCACCACCTTGACCTTGGCTTGGTACTGCCGCGCTCTGGTGCCGGTCTCGGCCTTGCGTCGGCTGGCATAGCCAGCGAGGCGCAGTTCCATCTGGTCGCGCCACAGCAGGCCGCGCAGGCGCTCGGGGGTCATCCGTTCGCCTTGGGGGCTGACAAGGTAGTTGCCGGCAATGCGCCAGCCTGCGAACGGGGCGGTCAGATACTCACACATGCGTCAATGCTTCCGCGATCCTTGGGAACTCGTTGAGGCAAGAGGGATGCCAGCAGCAGCTTGAGTAAGCCACCGTAGTAGCCGACCGACCTGGCGCACCAGCCAAGCCATCCACGCCAGAACATAATATACATTATGCGAAATTACGTAGTGTGGTGTAGCGGCGGCGATCAAGGAAATCGCCGCATGTCGCGGCACCGGCTACGTCTCCCGCAAATCGGCTGTTCAAGGTCGTGGTTGTGGACCTGGCTGACTGGCGCGCTCGCCACTTCGGCCGCGCCGGCTGATCAGCGATCGGCGATCAGTTTGATCTGGAAGATCGAAGCTGGAGTATTCATTGGATTGTCTCCAAGGATTTGCCCGTCACCACGGAACAAACGCCCATTTCTCGCTTTGCAGGAATGCCTCCTGCTCAGACGTCTCGATGGCTCCTGGCCGAACCGCGCGGACAAGGCGCATGGCTTCTTTACGCGGGTAGTGTCTGCCCTCCTCCCCCCGCTCGGTGGCCGCGCTAGCGGAGTGAATTGGAGGGAGACCTTGGAGGGAGACTTCGACGCACATAGCCTTCGGGATTCGTCACCGAAGCCCAGCCGGCGATCAAGTACCGCTTGCCACGCTAAGTCCTGAAGGACGGGTCCTTGCGATCCAAGCGGCGCAGCAAACCAGGCCAAACCAGCCCTCCGCCGGCGCCCCGCGTCACTTGCTTGGCCTGGCTCTTGGCGGTCGAAATGATTTGCGGATGGACATGGATGAGGTCGCCATCCCCGGCTTGTGCTCGCACCTGAATCATGCAACTCGCCTCGAACAAATACATGAATACGAAGGTGTCAGCGATATTGCTGCCCACTGTCAGCAAACCGTGATTCCTCAGCATGAAAAAGTTGGCATCTCCCAGGTCCCTTACCAGCCTCGGCTTTTCTTCGTCACGAAGAGCGACGCCTTCGTAGTCATGGGTTGCATAGGAAGACAGGACGAAGATACTTTGCTGGGAGAGCGGCAGCAGGCCGGCCTTCTGGGCACTGACCGCCACGCCATTGACGCTGTGGACATGCAGGACACACTGTGCGTCTTCCCGGGCGGCATGGATCGCACTGTGAATGGTGAAGCCGGCGGGATTGATGTCGTGCGGCGAATCCATGACCTTGTTGCCTTGCAAGTCCACCTTGACCAATGACGAAGCGGTAATTTCGTCGAACAGCCAGCCGTACGGATTGATGAGGAAGTGGTGGTCCGAGTTCGGCACCCGAGCGGATATATGGGTGAAAACAAGATCATCCCACCCATGCAGGGCGACGAGCCGATAGGCGGCAGCCAGGTTGACGCGGGTTTCCCATTCTTCCGGGCTTACCATCGAACGCACATCGCTGGTTTCGGTATTCATAGCATTCCTCCCTTGGTTCGTTGTGGAAAAGACCGCTCATGGCCCTGAGCGCTCCTTCACCGATCTGCTTCAATCGTCGTTGAATGGAAGATCCTCTCGCCGCTTCCCCGGCGGGCCGGGTTGCGCAATCTCCGAGCAGTTGCTCGAAACCGTCTTGTTCTCCAGGACCGCATGCACGAAGGCAAGCGAGTCATCGAAGGACCCGTGCAGGGCACCGTCATGCCCATGGCCCTCGTAGCGGTTCCATGTGACGTTGTTGCCGGCAGCGCACAGTGCGGAAACGGCGGCGTATTGCCGCACGGGGGGGATGGTGGCATCCGCCAGGCCGGTCCCTACAAGGAGCGGCACTCCGATATTTCCCATCGGCATGTCCGTTACCGGGATGCGGAGTTCCGCCAGGCGCTCCATGGGGATCGACAATGCCTCGCTCAGATCGGAGACGCGCAGTTTCCTGGCGAGCCGCACGACGTCTCCGGTGCAACCGCTACGCGCCGCTTCGAGGAGTTGGCGTCCCCTATCGCTGACGATATCGTCGATCTGGGGGCCGTCGTCACGCAGGCCTCCCGCAGCGAAGCTGAGGAACATGTTGCTGGAGTTGCGCACCGGCTGCGAAACCGGCCCCTCGGGGAAGGTGCTGACGAGTCCGGTCGCCACCGCGCCGAGCACGTTCAGCTCCGGCGCATATTCGCGGGCGAGCCTCGCCGCCCCCGCCGCGGCGCCGGAGCCCTGGGATTGACCGGCGACGAAGACGCGGTTCGACAGCTGGCGAGGACGGGCCGCGATGACCGACCGAACGGAATCCAGCACCGAGCGCCCCTCGGCCTGCCAGTTCAGATACGGATGCGGACCGGGCCCTCCCAGACCCTGATAGTCCGTCACCACCACGACGAAGCCCGCCTTGAGCCACCGGTTGATGTAGGTAGCATCCCGGGGCCGGAAGCCAGTCCAGGAAGGCGCGCATGCGTCTGCAATTCCCAAGGTCCCGTGCGCCCAGGCCATGACGGGCCAGCCCTCGGCCGGCGCCTTGCCGGCGGGCAAGTAGAGCGTGCCGCTGACCGGAATCTGGCCCGAATTCCAACGCACGTCCGTCGAGGTGTAGAGGATGCGCCGGCCCTCGCTCGCAGCGTCAATCTCCGGCTGTGCCGGCATCGCTTCTTCGCGCAGAAGCACGCCGGGTTCGCTGGGCAACGGGTCGGCGGCCCGATAGAACGACGACAGTTCCCTATCACCCGCCGCCGTGCCCAGCGGCAGACGCCCCTGCGCCGCCGCCACACCAGCCATGGCCGTCAACGCCAGCGCGGCGCATTTCAACGTCGCCCGAGTCATTGCGGGAACAACGGCCCACGCCGACATTGCAGACCGACGCACCGGAAAGCGACTGCCGCTGGTGCCTGCACTCATCCTGCCCATATTCATCTCCGCTCCTGCATTCGTGGTTACTCGTGTTCCATCTCGCGTGGCGCACGTCCTGGCTGTGTTCCGCTCATTCCCGCAATGACCAGGACACGGCCGATGTCTGCCTGATCGGGCAAGATCCGATGCACAGGCCGCTCATGCTTCGATGAACACGGCTCGGAAGTCATTGACGTTAGTGAATGTTGGCCCCGTGATGAGGGAGTCTCCAATGGCCTCGAAAAAATCATGTCCGCCATTTTGTTCAAGCCGGTCTTGCGGATTAATTCCCGACTGCCGTGCGCGGGACAAGGTGTCCGGATAGATGCAGCCCCCCGCGATTTCGCGCGAACCGTCGACGCCGTCCGTGTCGGCCATGAGCGCATGGACGCCGCGTTCCCCCTCCAACGCGATCGCCATCGCCAGCAGACCGTCGACATTGCGACCACCGCTGCCGGATCCTCGGACCGTCACGGTCGTTTCGCCACCCGAAAGCAATATGCAAGGCGGCGTGAATGGCTGTCCGGCCTTCGCCACCTGGCGCGCAATCGCCGCCAGCACCTTTCCCACCTCCCTCGCCTCGCCCTCCAGTGCATCACTCAGGACGTACGCGGGAATTCCCGCTTCTGCGGCCACTGCTGCAGCGGCGTCGAGTGCCATCTGCGGGGTCGCAACCACCCGGATCTCGCTGCGCGCCAGGCGCGGATCGCCAGGCTTGATGGATTCCAGATGCCCGCCTCCGAGCAGATCGGCGACCTTCGCCGGTACCTCGATCCGGTAGCGACGCAGAATCGCAAGCGCGTCGGCGCATGTCGTGGGGTCCGCGACGGTTGGGCCCGAGGCGATGTCGATCGGATTGTCGCCCGGCACATCGGATATCAGGAGCGTCAGCACGCGCGCCGGGTAGCAGGCAACCGCCAAACGGCCGCCCTTGACGGCCGAGAGGTGCCGACGCACGCAATTGATCTCGCTGATCGTGGCGCCACTGCGGAGCAGGCCCCGGCCTATGGCCTGCTTGTCCTCCAATGCGATCCCGTGAGCCGGCAGCGCCAGGAGGGACGAGCCTCCGCCGGACATCAGGCACAGGACCAGGTCGTCGGCGCCAAGTCCTTCCACCATACTCAACATCCGCGAGGCCGCGGCCATGCCGGTATCGTCCGGAACAGGATGCGCCGCTTCGACAACCTCGATCGAGCGGCACGGCACGCCGTATCCATACCTGGTTACTACGAGGCCGCTGAGCCCGCCGGCCCAATGGTTCTCCACGGTGCATGCCATCGCTGCCGACGCCTTCCCCGCGCCGATGACGACGAGCCGGCCGGCCGGCGGCGGCGGAAGATGCGCCGGCAGGCAGGTGGCTGCCTGGGCACGGGCAACCGCCGCGCCAAACATCCGGCTCAGCAGTCGGGCCTGTGCGGACCGCTCAAAGCCGTAGCCACGCGTCATGGCCGAACGCCCTCGGCTGCATGACGACCGTCCGCGACCACGCATTGCGCCGGCGGTGCCTTTCCGTCCAATACAGCAACGACGCACTGGGCGGCTACCATGTTTGTGCGATCCAGGCCTTCTCGCGTGGAGGCGCCGGAGTGCGGTTGCGTAATGACATTGGGCAGCCCCGCAAGCTCCAGGGTGACGTCGGCGTACGAGGGGTCGGATTCGCTCATGAACACGTCCAGCCCGGCACCGGCCAGACGCTGCGCCTTCAACGCCACCAGCAGGTCACGATCCTCGACGAGTCCGCCTCGCGCGGTGTTGATCACGAAAGCGCCAGGCTTCATGATTCGGATGGTCTCGTCCCGAATCATGCATCGGGTCTCTGCCGTCAGCGGCGCGTGGAGCGTGACGTAGTCGCTTTGCGACAACAGCGTTTCCACATCCACATAGCGCACGTCGTCGCCAGCGGCCAAGGCCTCATCTCGGCGGGGCGCATGCACCAGTATCTGCGTATCGAACCCTTTGAGCCGCTTGATCACGCTCGTACCGATGCGGCCTGCACCGACAACCCCCACTGTCTTGCCGTACAGGTCCGTCCCCAGCGGAATCGAAAACGAGCCTTTGGCTACATTGGCTTGCCCTTCACGGAATCTGCGGCCGAGCGCAAGCATCAAGCCGATCGCCTGATCGGCGACCGTGGCGTCGTTGCCCCCGGCGGCAATCGTCGCCACACGGCCAAGCCCGTGGACAGCCTTGGTATCCACACGCTCGTACCCTACCCCGCGACGAGCGATGACCCGGAGCTCCGGCAGGGCCTCGAGAAGTTCGCGCGTCACGCGAGCATGGCCGACGATCCAGCCTGCAGCCCCGGCGAGCCATTGCAGGAGCGTCTCGACGGGAACGTCGCCATCGCCTTTGCCCGGCGGCAAGTCCGCAATGACGACCTCGCAACCGTTTGCCTCCAGGTATGCAACGGTCCTGTCGTCGAAAAAACGCTGCGTAACGACCACTTTTCGGATTCCGGACATCATTCTGGGTCCCTTGTCCGCCATGTACCAGATCAATCCAAGGCGATGTCCAGTAGGCGCACGTATTGCTGTCCGCAATGCATGTCGCGCTCGACCACACCACCTTGCGAGCTGGTCCGTGGGTAGGAAATCTTCACGGTATTGAGGCCGGGAACCGAGAAGCGCTTCACCAGCTTCGGATCCGCCCCGTACAGCTTGGCAACGCTCGCAGCGCTCAATGCCTCACTTTCGCTGTACCTGGCAAAGTTCTCGGGACCATCGAAGAACAGATCGATGGTCACCCAAAAGGGGCCGGCCGCCTTGGAACGCAGGTTGCGGCACACATCCTTGACGGTCTTCATCAAGCGGCCTCCGCCTTCTTCCCGTCGATCCATTTCGTGCGCACGAGTTCCATGGGGTGCTCGGTTTCGATGACATGGTTGAGCTTGAACTCGAAGACCTGTCCCCGCTCGATGTCGGCCGGGGAGAACGCAAAGCCGTACGACGGGAGTTCTTCTTCCATGTCGATCGGGAAATGGAAGAAATAGGGATTGCAGGCCTTGGCGATCTGGGTCGCGATTTCCTGGGTGTCTGCAGTGGCCACGAACAGCATGCCGATCTCCCGCGGCGGTGCAGTGCCTTCGGGAGGCTTGTCCCCCGATACGGCATTCCAACCGTACATGCGCAGGGAGATGTGGAAGTCCCCTGCCGCGACACCGACCGTGCGGCGGGTGCGCTCGTACAGCGCTTCCAGCATCTTGTCGTGGAATTCGTCGAGGCGAGCCAGCACCTTGGGATCCTGAATGCCGATCAGCATGATCGTCTGATAACGACCACCCCCGGCTCCCTCCAGCTTCATGGTGTAGGGCTGCGGCTCCCATGCGGATCCGGTAACCCGGACCACCCGCTCGGAGACCTGCTCATAGAGGGCTTCGGTAACGTTGAGGATGCCGCCCGGCTCCACCAGGCGAAAGGGATCGCTGTTCTCGTAGAGCATATGCGCCGACACGCTTTCCGGGCTGCAGCGATTCGCCGCCTTCAGCGGCTCGACTTCGAACCCGTTGGCGTCGATGCTGATCAACACGCCCATGCCCATGCGTTCCACGGCGCACTGCGCCCCGCACTCGGCGATCTTGGCGGCGTGCCAAGCCGGGCCGGCCGGTGCACCTTTCATGAGCGCATAGCTGGCGAGCACGGCGGTATCGGTCGTGCGGCCACCCAGCACGATGTCGGCTCCGGCCCGCAAAGCCTCGATGTAGGGCTCTGCGCCCATGACGGCGACGATGTGGTCGCATGCGTCGATCGAGCTATCCTCAAGCGCGCCCAGCGGAGGAAGCGGTCGAATCCTGCCAGCGGCGTTCTTCGCTTTCAGCAACGCCTTGTCCTGTTCCGAATACAGCAGCGCGATGCGCGGGTTCTGTCCTAGCTCCCGGGCGACTTCCAACACGATGTCGCACGTCCAATCGACGTTCTTGTCGCCGCCGGCCTGGCCGCAGGTTCCGACGATCAGCGGAATGCCCGCTTCGGCACGCGCCTTCATGAGCAGTTCCAGGTCCCGCTTGACGGCTCCGCGGTTGTTCTTCGAGATACCGAGAGCCAAGTAAGCTGCACCGCTGTCGGTCGAGCCGGCATCCGTCGCAATGGCATGCGCCCCTTGGGCGACGCCGTAACGCACTTCCTCCTCGTCGGCACCAGCGCCGAGGCTCCCGACGGGAACGAGGATCTTGATGGGAGACTGCAACATCGGAAGGGTTCTCCAGAATGGCTTGATCGGCACCGGGCACTGCGCTGCCTGCTCACGGCATCTTATTCCATGGATTCAATGTGTCAATGTTTTGGATCCATTTTTTGCCGGAGATAGAAACACCCGATCACGCCCGCGGCATGCCGCCACCGGGGATCAGGTGTCCAGGCGCGCCGATGTCCCGCAGAGCGAGTTCATGGGGAGGGCGTACCTGAACCTGGTTGGCTTATTCGATCGCGTCGGCGATCGCCCGCCCACAAGCGATGGTTCCCGCGGATCCCCCCAGATCGGGCGTTCGGAACGCGGGCTCGGCGAGAACCCGCTCGATCGCCTTGACGATGGCGGCGGCGGCGGCGTGCTCGCCCAGGTGATCGAGCATCAACGCCGCCGCCCAGATCTGTCCTACCGGGTTGGCGACCCCCTTGCCGGCAATATCCGGAGCGGAGCCGTGAACCGGCTCGAACAGCGACGGGAACTTCCGCTCCGGATTGATGTTGGCGGCCGGCGCGATGCCGATGGTGCCCGTGCATGCAGGACCGAGGTCCGACAGGATATCGCCGAACAGATTTGACGCCACGACGACGTCGAACCAGTCCGGATGCTGCACGAAGTGTGCAGTCAGGATGTCGATGTGGTACTTGTCCCAGCGAATGTCGGGATAGCTGGCGGCCATGGCCTCCACCCGCTCGTCCCAATACGGCATCGTGATGGAAATGCCGTTCGACTTGGTCGCCGATGTCAGATGCCTTTTCTCGCGGCGGCGAGCGAGCTCGAATGCATAGCTGAGGACGCGATCGATGCCGATACGCGTCATGACGGTCTCCTGCAGCACGAATTCGCGCTCGGTCCCCGGGAACATCCGTCCACCGATGGACGAGTACTCCCCCTCGGTGTTTTCCCGCACCACATAGAAATCGATGTCGCCTGGCTTGCGTCCAGCCAGAGGACATGGAACCCCCGGCATCAGCTTGACCGGTCGCAGGTTGACGTACTGGTCGAATTCGCGCCTGAACTGGATCAGCGAACCCCAAAGCGACACATGGTCCGGCACCGACTCCGGCCAACCTACCGCGCCGAAGAAGATGGCGTCGTGCGCTCCGATCTGATTCTTCCAATCGGGGGGCATCATGCTGCCGTGCTTCAGATGGTAATCGCACGAGGCGAAGTCGAAGTGGTCGTATTCGAAGCCACAGCCGTAACGGCGAGAAATGGACTCCAGGACGCGGATCCCCTCGGGCACCACCTCCTTCCCGATGCCGTCGCCAGGGATAACTGCGATCCTATGTTTGCGCGCTGGACTCATGTCGATTCTCCTTGCTCGTTCCTGCACTCGACTGGATTTCGATCCCCTCACGCACGCCGACGCCAAGCGTTCCACGCGGGGAAATCGGTTTTACGGGCGTGTTCAAGTCTTTGCTCATCATCCAGCCCGCGCAGACGCATGTGCACTGCGCGAATCGTTGCCCCGAGATGCCCGGCATTCCCGCCGAAGAAAGCCCCAACGCTTTCGCCATGCTGGATCTGTCGGCGAGGAGATCGACATTCAGGCCATGACTAGAACGCCTTCCATGTGCCATCTTTCAGCCGGTTGTACGTCGCTCGCTGACATTCGGCGAAAATTCCCAGATAACGATCGATGCCGTCAGGCCCCATGGCGAACGGGTTTGGTCCATCGGGGCGAGCCTTGAGTTGCCGGAGATGGTAGAACATGGCCGACTGATATCCATGGGTATTGATGACCGTGTCCGCGCCAACCTGCCCGGCAATCGCCCGAAGATAGTTCGTGGATTCGGCATACTGCCTCGCCTGCTCGGGTCCGTCGTTGCCGCTCATGACCAGAAGATGCCGCATCTGACCGTGGTCTTTCACTGGAACGATGTAATGGGTCTGCCCGGGCGTGTGCCCTGGGGCAAGGACAGCGTAAACTCGTGTGGACGGACCGACTTCGATGACGTCCATCCCGGTCCTTACGCCAGGATCGGACTTCACCAGGATATCGAACTTGCCGGGAATCGCTTCCAGGCGACGAGCGCGCAGCGCCGCCTTCCCTTCCGGCGTATCGGCCGTCTCGTCACCGAAAGGCATCGCTTTTCGTTCCATCAAAGTATCAGGCGTCGTGCCGGCCAGAACCGCCTTGCGCGCATTCATCATCAGCTCGGCGTCTGGCTCGCCGATAACGACTGGCGCATTTGGAGCCAGCTTGCTGGCGGCATTGATTCCGCCAGTATGATCCCAGTGGTAATGACCGATGAAGATATAGCGGATTTCCGTCGGATCAAGGCCGGCCGCCTTCATCTGGGAGGCGACTAGTCTGTACTGCCCGGGATTGGTCATCGTATCGAAGAGAAGCAGGCCGTCAGTCGACTTCACCACTACCACCCCAAGACCGTCCGCACCGAAATACCAGACGTTGTCCAGGAACCGTACGCCATCCTCCGGCATCAATCGGTCCGCGGTGTCCTTGTGGAAGAACCCTCCCGGCGAAATGTAGTCGCGCTCGATATCCAGGGGCTTGTCCACGTCCTGCCCGGCCCCCGCGTCTTCCGGGTCGCGGTAACCCGTCTCGCACCAGATGCGGTATTCCCAGCCAATCAGCGGATTGTCGTCAGCGCCCGCCAGGGCCCTGGCGGCGTCGTTGTAGGCCTTCGCCAATGGAAGGTCGGGCTTCAGCGGTCCACGGAAGGGTTTCGCTTCAACTACGGAGCGGCTCGCACTTGCGGGGCCCGGCGCTTGCGCGAAGGCACAGCCTGCGACCAGGCATCCGACCAGGACAATCGAGATCGACTGGGTTTTCAAAACGGGGCTCCGGATGCGTTGCCGATATGGCGCGAACATCGTTCGAATGCACTACGCGGCCTGTGACGTCAGTGTTTCCAGGAAAGAGTCAGGCCATACGTGGTCGGCTCGTTGAACTGGGCAAAATTCGATCCTAGCAGTCCGCCTTGCCACACCCGGGTTCGCTCGTCTGTCAGGTTCTTGCCCCATAGCGACAGGGAAAGGCCATTGCCAAAATTCTCCAGCACGATGCGGGCGTCGATGAAGTGCGTGGGATCCCGAAGTTCAGGGGGCTGGTTGGTGTTGTCATCGAAGATCTTGCTCGTGTATCGGTAGTCCACAGCGAAGGTCAGCCATGGTCCGTTCGGAAGAATCGTGCTGTAGCTAGGCGAGATCGTCAGCTTGTGCTTTGGAGTCCTCGATATCCGGTTTCCGGAATAGTCGACCCCTCCTTCCGTGAACTCGTCGAAAGTGGCATCCATGTACGCATAGGCGATAGAGGCGCCGAAGCCATTGGACGCATTGGCTATGAGCTGGGTCTCGTATCCGAAGACATGCGCCCTGCCTGCATTGCTGATGACGTTCCGTCCGTTCTCGCGCTGCGACGTCTGCATATCCGAATAGTCCAGATAGAAGAGCGTGTTGTTCCAGATCAGCGAGCCACCCAAGAACGCGCTCTTCTGCCCGATCTCGTACTGGATCGCATGCTCGGGCCGGTAAGGAACCGCGGCCGCGGCCGCGTCGCCGGCATCGCTATTGAGACCGCCACTCCTGTAGCCGCGCGCCACCGATGCATAAAGCATGTCGTCGGAAGTCACCTGGTATTTCGCCCCCGCCCGCCAGGTCCAGTCATCGTAGTGGACCGACGAATCCACGTCGTAGAATTCGTCTGCCCGCAATGGCGCATCGCTGTTGAGGTTGTTCACGCTCATGGTCTTGTCGTCATAGGAGTAGCGCAAGCCCCCGAATACGGACCATTTTTCGCCAACGGGAACCGTCAGGTCGCCAAACGCCGCGTAGCTTTTCGTCGTCGCGTCCGCGTAGAATTCTTCGTAAATCGGGATTGGCGCAACAACGGCTGCATCCAGAGTAAGGATGTCGGACTTTCGCACCTTCTGATTGTAGTAGTAGAGGCCAACCACCCAGTCGATTTCACTGCTCGGCAGGGAGGCCAGGCGAAGCTCCAGACTGGACATGTCCGAGTTTTCGTCCTCGCCGCCGCCGATATTGATCTGGTTATAGCCGGGCGACATCGGGTTCGGGTTGCCGCCATCGAAATCGTAGCGGAATCCCAGTTCGAGTTCGCGATACCCGCCCAGGACCGTCATGGTTCCGAAATCGAAGTCATTGGAGACTTCTGCTCGCAAGCCCCAGGTGTCGCGATTCTGATAGCCAGGATAGGATCCATACGTCACATCGGGATCCGGATTTGGCGTATAGAAATTCGAGAGCGGATTGGATGCATCCGGCTCCATGACATGGCCGGCAGGGCCCGTCGCACGGTCCCTGGTCCCATCAATTGAGAGAAGCACACGCAGTGAGTCAGTTGGTTCTGCAGCATATTGGAGCCGGGCACTCGTCGTCTCCTGGTCATCGACATCCCGGTGGATTTCCGGATTTCTGACATATCCATCGTGCGAGCGACGGGATGCGGTGAGGCGCAGGGCGCTGCGATCCGACACCGGGAGGTTGACGAAGCCGGAGCCATCAACGCGGTTATAGTTGCCGTAGGTGGCGCTGACGGATGCGTCGAAGGCACCGATCTCGGGCTTTTTAGTAATGACATTGACCGCGCCACCGACGACGTTGCGTCCGTAAAGTGTCCCTTGCGGACCCTTCAGCACCTCGATTCGTTCGACGTCGAAAACATCAAACGCAAAGGCCCCGGAACGACCGATATAGATATCGTCCAGGAATGCAGCCGCGCTCGGTTCGTCGCCCGCTCCGCGGGCTGATGCCCCCATTCCCCGGATGAAAATCCGGGGCTGCGAAGGTGGAAATGCATCGAAGTCCATCCCTGGGGTTCTGGCCACAATGTCGCCGATTTGTTGTATGCGGGCCTCTTCGATTTCCTGCGCGCTGAATGCGGTTATGGTGACAGGGACGTTCTGCAGCCTTTCCTCACGGCGCTGGGCGGTAACGACTACCTCTGCCAGATTGACGGTTTCTTGGGTTCCGTCCCTGGCACGGACTCCCGCAGGCACGCCCGCCGGTTGGGCCTGGTCCGGCACGGATTCCGTTTGCGGAGAAACCGCGGCGTCGACCCGTTGGTTTTCCGTCTGTTGCGCCGCAGCGGCCCCCGAATCCGCTTCCGCAGCCGTTTGGTCGACCGAATCTGACGCCGCCGTCTGCGCCAATGCAGCGCCGCCGGTAGCGACGGCAGCCACGACTACGCCCCACGTGCAGGCAGCACGCTTCATCGTCCTCATAACCCCTCCCAGAGTCCCAGAGTTCGAGCTAGTTCTAGCCATTCCCAGCGATCAGCGTCGCCAGGGCGGATGGAGGGTACGTACAATGAATCCTTGTTGTCAACAAATTGGATCCAATTTGTCTCGTATCCGGGCCATGTCTCCCCCGCCGGGCCGTGGGCACGATGATTGGCAGGCCGAAGAACCTCCAGGCTGCATACACTCCCGACAGGAGGATGATCCATCGCTCCGACCGCGAGCGGCACCTGCCGACCGGCGATGCCGAGCGGCTGGCCGAAGCCGGGATCGAATCGGTGGTAGGTAGTGTGGGCGACAGCTACGATGACGCGCTGGCCGAGACGATCAACCGGCTGTACAGGTTGAGGTGATCGGTCGGCGATCGTGGAAGAACCGCCAGCGCTGGCATCCGGACATAAGTTGGGAGTTCCAAGACAGTGAAGCGAAAGAAGAGGGACGAGGCGGTGGACCTCGCCGGGCTCGCCGATCCGCAGCATACGGAGCCGGCCATCCATACGGTTCTGATCCGGCTACGCGAGATGATCGTGACCGGTCAGATCGCGCCGGGCACCCGGTTGCGTGCCGAAGGAATCGCCGATGAGTTGCAGGTATCGAGAACGCCGGTACGCAGCGCCCTTGCGGTTCTGTCGGCTGAAGGCTTGGTGACGTACAGCACGAACCGCGGATATACGGTGCATGCCGTGACGATCAGGGATGTGCTGGATTCGATCGAGGTGCGGGCCAACCTCGAGAGCCTGGCATGCCGGCTTTGTGTGGATCGCGGCTGGGCGGCGGACGACCTCGACCGGTTGGAGGGCATCGTGCGGCGTGGCCGCGAGATCGTCGATCGCGGTGATTGGTCCGAGCAGATCGAGACCAGCTGGTATATCCAGAACTTCGCCTTCCATCGGTCCATCCATCGCGCCACGAACAACGCCGTACTGAGAAATTCGATTCGGATGACCGTGATCTATCCGGTGTTCGGTGATGTAATTCGCGTTTGCCCGATCGTGGCTGCGCATGTACCACACCGGGCGCGCCTGATTCCGGAAGCCCCTCCCTCGCATGTTGTGCAGTCGCAAGGCGAACACGAGCAGCTGCTTGACGCCATGCGCCGTGGCGATATCGAAGAGTCTGGCCGGATCATGTGCGAGCACGTGATCTCGACCAAGACGCGGGTGCACGCGGCCGCCACCTTGCGCTGAGGCGATCGACATCCAAAAAATGCATCAATTGAATCCAATTTGTTGACATCAAGGATTCATTGTGCATACCCTCCTTCCGCCCCGGCGATGCTGATCGCTGGGGATGGCTAGAACTGGCTCGAACTCTGGAACTCTGGGAGGGGTTATGAGGACGATGAAGCGTGCTGCCTGCACGTGGGGCGTAGTCGTGGCTGCCGTCGCTACCGGCGGCGCTGCAGTGGTGCAGACGGCGGCGGCGGTCGATTCGGCGGCCCTGACTCCGGGGGAAACGGGCTCAGGGGAGGTTTCCGCAGCGCGGCAAGCGCAAGCCTCGCGGCCCGATGGCGTGGGTTCTCCGGAGACAGCGGAAGCCGTGACGAGTCGGGCCCTGCCGGCAGCGCATCCGGGAGTCGGGAGCGCGCGCCGCACCGTTGTTCTCGATACCTGCACATCGACGATTCCCCAGCGTGCAGCCGAGTGCCCGGCGCAATCTGGAGGAAAGCCGCTTTGACCATCACGACACTCCTGTCTCCCGCCCTCTTGGGAACCTTGATGATCGCCACCTTCATGGTGCTCATCATGACCAAGAGAATGTCGGCCATTGCAGCGCTAATCGTCGTGCCGATCACCTTCGGGATTCTCGCCGGCGCGGGGCCGGGCCTGGGACCCATGATGATCGAGGGGGTATCGAAGGTCGCCCCGACCGCACTGATGCTGGCATTTGCGGTCCTTTACTTCGCGGTAATGATGGACGCCGGCCTTTTTGACCCATTGGTGCGCAAGGTTCTTTCCCTGGTAGGCGAAGACCCGATGCGGATCAGCATCGGAACCGCCGTGCTCACGATGCTGGTGTCGATCGACGGCGATGGCACGACCACCGCACTGATCATCATCACCGCCTTCCTGCCGGTCTACCGCCGAATCGGCATGAATCCCCTCGTGCTCGCCACACTTCTGTGCCTGGGGAATTCGGTAATGAACTTCGTGCCCTGGGGCGGCCCTACCGCCAGGGCCGCAACCGCCGTTCACGCCGATATTCTCGATGTCTTTCTTCCCATGGTGCCGGCGATGCTGATCGGCCTGCTGACGGTACTCGGCGTGGCATTCTGGCTCGGACGCTCGGAACGCGCCCGCCTGTCATGGACCCCTGGAGGGGCGGGAAGCGTCGAATCCAGCCCGGGCGCGCCCGACGGCATTGCGGCCCCGGGACCGGCCGATGATGCACGCAGGCCCCGATTGTTCTGGGTCAACCTCGTGCTGACGCTGGCGTTGGTTCTCGGTCTCGCGTCGGGCCTCGCACCACTGCCCGTGCTCATGATGGGAGCCTTTGCAATCGGCATCACCATCAACTATCCGAACCTGAAGGATCAACGCAAGCGGATTTCCGCACACTCCGACAACGTGGTGAACGTCGTCGTCCTCATCTTCGCCGCCGGCGCCTTCACCGGCATCCTGGATGGAAGCGGCATGGTCGATGCGATGGCCAACGCTACGTTGTCGATCATGCCGCAAGAGGTCGGCCGGTATCTTGCTCCCATTACAGCGCTGCTGAGCATGCCGCTCACGTTCGTGATGTCCAATGACGCCTACTATTTCGGCGTCGTGCCGGTCATCGCGCGAACGGCGGCCGAATTTGGCGTCACCCCGGATGCCATTGCCCGCGCCTCGCTACTCGGCCAGCCCGTTCATTCCTTGAGCCCATTGTTGGCACCTGTCTATCTCGCTTGCGGACTTCTGGGTGTCGATGTAGCGGATGCCCAGCGTTTCTCGCTGAAGTGGGCGGCTGCGATCTGCCTGGTACTCATTCTTGCATCGCTGCTGACCGGTGCGTTCCCCCTTTACACGAACGGCGTTCCCCTGCCTGCCGCCGCATCATGAGGTCTTGTGGCCTGCAAAGGGCTGCGTCATGGATGCTGCTTGCGGCGATGTCGTTCGTCGTCGCGACCATCATGCATCGCCTTCGTGTCCCGGCTGCATTCATGCTGGGACCCATGCTGGTGGCAATTTGCGTCGGCTTGAGCGGCGCCGGCATCCGCCTGCGTAAGGAATTCTCCCTGGGGGCCCAGGCGATCATGGGCTGCCTGATCGCGAACCTCATCAATCCCGCTTTGCTGGCGGCACTAGGCAGCCACTGGCTTGCGCTCCTCGCTGTCAATATCGCGGCGATGCTGCTCATCTTTGCGCTTGGCCTTTTCATAGCGCGGCGGGAATGGCTACCTGACACCACCGCGATATGGGGCCTGTCGCCGGGAGCGGCTCCGGCAATGGTGCTGCTCGCAGACAGCCATGGCGCCGACGCACGCCTCGTCGCCATGATGCAGTATTCCCGCGTTCCGCTGGTTTCAATGACAGCCATAGCGGTCGCGGCCGCCCTTCCACACGCATACAGCAGCACCGCGCCCGCAGTGCCGGGGATACTGGCCGATACCTGGTTCCCGCCGATCCACCTCCAAGCCGCGCTGTCGGCGCTTTCACTCGCCCTGCTCGGATACCTATCAAGCCGGTACACCGGAGTATCCAGTCTGGCGCTGTTCATCCCTGCGTTCGGCGGGGCGTTGCTGACTGGATTCGGAGCGATCACGCTGCAAGTCCCCGTGGTGGCCTCCACGCTCGCGTTCGCCGTCACTGGCTGGCATGTGGGCTTGTCCTTTACACGCAAGTCGGCGCTCCATTGCCTTCGCCTGTTCCCACGCATGCTCCTGGCCATCGCCACGCTGATTCTCATTTGCGGCTTGCTTTCGTTGCTGCTGGCACGCTGGATCCCAGGCATCGATGCGCTGACGGCCTATCTCGCGCTGAGCCCCGGTGGCATCGAAACTTCGGTCCTGATTGCGAGCGGCACGAGTGTATCTCTCTCGCTGGTTCTGGCTTCGCAGTTCGTGCGGTTGATCCTGGTCATGTCGGCAGGCCCCCTGATCGCCAAATTGGCGGCGAAGATGGTCGCCCAACACCGATGACGACGGGATGCGGTGCGTCATATCGGCGGACCAGGTTGCTTCATAAGAAACCGATCGCCCAGTCCTGGTCAACAACGCCAGCGCGATCTGGCTGCACGGCACGCTGGACACGCCGATCAAGCGCTTCGACCTGATGCAGCAGGTCAACGCGCGCGGCACCTTGCTGTGTTCGCAGGCCTGCCTGCCGCACCTGCTGCGCGCGGCCAACCCGCACATCCTGACGCTGGCACCCCACCCAGCCTCGATCCGAAATGGTGGGCGCCGCACGCGGTCTGCACGCTGGCGAAGATGGGCATGAGCTTCGTCACCTTGGGCCTGGCGGCCGAGTTCGGGCCACAGGGAGTGGCGATCAACGCGTTGTGGCCGCGCACGCTGATCGCCACCGATGCGCTGAACATGATCCCCGGCGTCTCCGCGGCCAACGGCCGCAAGCCGGAGATCGTGGCCGACACCGCGCACGCGGTCCTGACCCGCGAAGCGAAGGGTTTCAGCGGCCACTGCCTGATCGACAAAGACGTGCTGGCGGCAGCGGGTACGACCGATCTGCCCGGCTACGCGGTCGATCCGTCGCAGCCGCTGCTGCCCGGCCTGTTCCTCGACTGATCACGCCGTTGCAGGACCGGTCTCGATCCGCCTTTGCAACGTCGCGGCGATCCGAAGGCCGGCCGGAGGGTGCTACCTGTCGCAGTGCATTCCGCATGCCGAACGAGGCGGCCGAGCAATCGCCTGCCACCAGCGCAAAGCGACGTCCGACTGTCGGCGGCGTCTGGGTGCCGCGCAACAGAAGGTGGGCCCGAACATCGCCCCTGCGGTCGATGACCTGCAGCTACCTCAGGATCAGGCGGGCGGCCCGCTGGATGCGCCAGAACGGTTCGGCGACCCGAGCCGGGTGATGCCGAGGCTTTGCACGACGGATGAAGTTTCACTTAGAATGGGAACAATTCTCATTAACGGCGCCGCGCCCGATGTTGCGCCACGAGCCCTCTATGTCCGTCGCCGAAGCGGCTACGCACCATTCCGTTAACGCCTTGTACGATGCCCACCACGGCTGGCTGTGTGGATGGCTGCTGCGGCGTCTGGGCAATGCCAGTGACGCCGCCGACCTGGCCCAGGACACGTTCGTCAGCGTGCTGGTGGGCGGGCAGGCCGGTGCCATCCGGGAGCCGCGTCCCTTCCTGGCGACGGTTGCAGGGCGCCTTGTCGCCCACCGCTATCGGCGACGGGCACTGGAACAGGCCTATCTGGATGCGCTGGCGGCGCTGCCCGAGGAACTGGCGCCGTCTCCCGAAGCCAGATTGCTGGCACTCGAGGTACTCCAGGAACTGGATCGGGTCCTGCAAGGCATGCCCTCGCGAGTCCGCAAGGTGTTCCTGTTGGCACACCTCGAAGCGCTCTCCTACCGCGAGATTGCCGAACGCCTGCGGATCTCGGCCAGTTCGGTGAAGCAACACCTGACTCGCGCGAACCGGCAGTGCCTGTTTGCGTTGACGGCCTGATCGCGGTGCGCGCACCACCAGCCGGAAAGTCCCCTCCCTCTACTTCACCCGGGCCCGTGGCCGGCGGGCGGCCAATCGCACCCGCGGTGGCCGACGCCGCCGCGGCGTGGCTGACGGTATTAATGTCGGGCGAAGCCAGCCCGCAGGACCAGCAGCGCTGGCAGGACTGGCACTCAGCCGACCCGGAGCACGCCCGCGCCTGGAGCCACATCGAAGCGGTGACCGCGCGCATGGGCCTGCTGGATCCCGGCGCTGCCTATCGCAGCTTGGCGTCCGGCCAGCCGAGTTCGTCTGGCCGGCGCCGAGCCCTCAAGCTGCTGGCCTGGTCGGGCGCCGTGGGCGCCAGCGGCCTGCTGCTTACCCGCCTCCCGGCCTGGCAGCAAGCCATGGCTGATTACCGTACCGGCACCGGGGAGCAGCGCGACCTGGTGCTCGACGACGGCAGCCGGATAACTCTCAATACCGCCAGCGCGCTCGACGTCCGTTTCGATGCGCGGCAGCGACGGTTGCACCTGCTCCGTGGAGAGGCCTACATCGTCACCGGCCACGGCACTCCTGCCGCCAACGAGCAGCGGCCATTCCTGTTCGACACTGCAGCTGGCCGGGTACAGGCACTGGGCACCCGCTTCATGCTGCGGCACCAGGGCGATCGCACCGAGGTCTGGGTGTTCGAAGGCGCGGTGCGGGTGACCCCGGGCGCCGCCCGTGCCGCGACACGGATCGTGCAGTCCGGACAACGCCTGGCCTTCGACGCCCGGGGATTGGGGCCGCTCGGTACCGCCGACGAGCAATCGGCGGCCTGGAAGGACGGGCTCATCGTCGCCGACCAGATCCGTCTCGACGAGTTCCTCGCCGACCTCGGGCGCTACCGCAGCGGGATCCTGTCCTGCGATCCCGCGATCGCAGGCCTCAAGGTCTCAGGAGTATTCCCGTTGCGCAATACCGATCAGATCCTGGCGACCCTGCCGCAGGTACTGCCGGTGCGCGTCCGCGCACCCACTCGCTACTGGGTCACGCTGGAGGCGGCGCACTGACCCGGGCCCGGAGCGATGGCGTCCGGTGGCCGCTTCGTTGCGGCAGGAACATCGCCGCCGCCAAAGCATGAACGCAGATTGAATGCAGGCCTGGTGGATCACTGCCCGATCCGCGCGCTCGCGGCACCTATTTCGTGACGGTTGTTTTTTCCCCACGAATTCGGACCCGACGCTCTATGCCAATTGCCTCACAGTCCTGTCCACCTCACCCTGCTCGCAAGCCTGTTCGCTCCTTGGCCCGCATGCTGACGCTGGCGATCTCGGGCGCCGTGCTGGCTGCGACGGGATCGGTGCCCGCACTGGCGCAGGAGGATGGCTCAGCGGTCAGCGCCCGCGATTACGACATCCCTGCGGGCCCCTTGGCCGATGGGCTGCGGCGGCTCGGCAGTTCGGCCGGCGTGCTGCTGATCTTCACCGGAGCGCAGACCGAAGGCCGAAGCAGCCCCGGTCTGCATGGGCGCTACAGCCTGGACGAGGCCTTCTCGCGCCTGCTGGAAGGCAGCGGACTGCGCGCCATCCGCGCAGCGGGCGGCGGCTACGTGCTGGGCCAGGCCGCATCGGAGCCCCCGCCGCGGACCGGCGCGGTGGCGGAGTTCCCGACCCTCCAGGTCGTGGCGCGCGCCTCACCGGCCCCGGTCGAGGCCGATGACAGTTACAAGCCGACGCCCGATGCGTCCACCCTACGCTCCACCGCGGCAATGCTTGACGTGCCCCAGGTGGTCAACGTGGTGTCGGCGCAGGTGATCCGCGACCAGCGCCCCCGCACGCTGGATGACGTCCTGACCAATGTCAGCGGCATCACCCAGGGCAATACCTTGGCCGGCACCCAGGACACCATCATGAAGCGCGGCTTCGGCGGAAACCGCGACGGCTCGATCATGCACAACGGCATGCCGCTGGTGCAGGGCCATGGCATGAATGCCGCCGCCGAGAGCGTGGAGCTGCTGAAAGGTCCGTCATCGTTGCTTTACGGCATCATGGATCCGGGCGGCGTGGTCAACGTGGTCAGCAAGAAGCCACGCCTGGAGGCCAAGAACACGCTATCGCTCTCGGCCTCCGGTTACGCCGGCGCGCGCAACGGCTCCGGCGCCACGTTGGACAGCACCGGCCCGCTTGGCGCCTCCGGCCTGGCCTATCGGGTGATCCTCGATCACGTGGACGAGGACTACTGGCGCAACTTCGGCACCCATCGCGAAACCCTGTTCGCCCCCTCACTCGCCTGGTACGGCCAGAAGACCCAGGCGGTGGTCTGGTACGAATACCGAAACTTCCTGATCCCGTTCGATCGCGGCACCGCGCTCGACCCGGTCACCGATCGGCCGCTGGCGATTCCAAAAACCCGGCGCCTGGATGAGCCGTTCAACCAGATGGAGGGTGAAAGCCACCTGCTCCAGGCATCGGTGGATCACCGGCTCGGCGGCGACTGGGCGGCGCATGCCAGCGCCAGCTACAACCGCGAGACCTACGACGCCAATCAATTGCGCGTCAACGGGGTGGACGCGGCCGCCGGCACCCTGGTGCGCAGCAACGATGCCACCCACGGCGCGCTGAGCACCGACAGCTACGGTACCGCCTATCTCGATGGCAGCGTCGAATGGGGTGGACTGCGCCACGCCCTGCAGCTCGGCGTCGACGCTGAATATCGGCGGATCTATCGCCGGGACCTGCTGCGCGAATCCACTACGGCGACCTTCAGCTATCTGGATCCGGTGTACGGGCAGGAAGTGCCGTCGCGCACGGTCTCGGCCAGCGACAGCGATCAGACCGACACGCTGCACAATCAATCATTGTTCCTGCAGGACACGGTGAATCTGGGCGAGCGCTGGATCGTCACCGGTGGCGTGCGTTACCTCGCCTGGCAGCAAGTGGCCGGACGTGGCAGGCCGTTCAAGGCCAATACCGACATCGACAGTTCCAAGTGGCTGCCGCGGCTTGGGGCGATCTACAAGTTGACGCCGGAGCTGTCGGCTTATGGCAGCTATACGCAGTCGCTGAAGCCGGCATCGAGCATCGCGCCACTGAGTGGTGGCACCGTGATCGACTCGGGGCTGAAGCCCGAAGAAGCCGAGTCGTGGGAAATGGGCCTCAAGTACGACGACGCGGGCACGATCAGCGGCAGCCTGGCGCTGTTCAACATCGACAAGAAGAACGTGCTGGTGCAGCAGTACAACGACCAGACGAAGCTGACCGACTGGCGTACCTCGGGCGCCGCGCGCTCGCGCGGTGTCGAACTGGATCTCGCCGGCCGGATCGACGAGCACTGGAGCGTGATCGCCAGCGCCGCCTTGATCGACGCCAGGACCACCGAAGACCCGGACTACGCCGGCAACCGGCTGTGGAACGTCGCCCGGCAGACGGCCTCACTTTCGGCGGTCTACGACGCAGGGCCGGTCTTCGGTTCAGGCCGCGTGCGCGTGGGCGGCGGTGGCCGCTACGTCGGCAAGCGCCCCGGCGATTCGGCCAACAGCTTCGAGCTGCCGGCCTATAGCGTGGCCGACCTGTTCGCCAGTTACGACACCCGTCTGGGCCGGCATCCGGTGAAGGTCCAGATCAACGTCAAGAACCTGTTCGACCGCACCTACTACACCTCGAGCGTCAACAAGTACTTCGTCTCGATGGGCGACGCACGGCAGATCCTGCTGCAGGCCGTCCTCGATTTCTAAGGTGACCGACCATGCGCTTCTTCATGTCTGACATCCGCGCCGCCCTGGCGGCGCTCGTCCTGTACGCGCTTGCGGGCTCCGCCGTCGCCGCATCCGGCCCGGCGCCGGGTGCGGGGCTGGAGGTTCTGCTGGTCTCGCAACGGGGTGGACCCAATCGCGCCCAGGACGACGCCGTGGCCACGCGCCTGCGTCAGCGCGGCTACCGCGTACGGCTGGAGGATCAAACCCTGGCACCGGACAGGGCAGCTGGGGCCGGTCTCGTGATCATCTCGTCCAGCGTCTCGAGCAAGGACGTGGCGCCGGGCTGGCGCCAGCTGCCGGTCCCGCTGCTGACCTGGGAAAACGACCTGCTCGACGATCTGGCGATGGCCGGCAAGCGCCACGACGTCGACTTCGGCAGCGTCGCGAAGGAGCGCTACCTGTGGCTGGTCAACGCCCCGCATGCGATGTCGGCCGGGCTCCCCGCCGGCGTTGCCAACGTCCATCTCAAGCAGGCCGGGATGAGCTGGGGCAAACCGGGGCTGGGCGCGACGCTCATCGCCACGCTGTACGGCCAGCCCGAGAAAGCCGCGATCTTCGGCTACGAAACGGGCGCGACCATGGACTACGAGACATTGGCGCCGGCACGTCGGGTGATGTTCTTCCTCGACAACGACACCTTCGGCAATCTCTCGCCCACAGGCCTGCGCTTGTTCGATGCCGCGGTGGACTGGGCGGCAGGTCGCTAGCGACGCCATGTTCAATGATCCTCCCAGCAGACGCCAAGAGGTTCCCTGCCCGGCTGCCGACTGCGGCCACACCTCCCCGACGCCCTGGAACCACATGATTCGCCCGACTCTCCCGCTGCGCCTCCTTCCGCTGTGCTCGCTTACGCTGCTGGCCGCCTCTCCCGTCTTTGCAGCCGAAAGCGATGCCCCGGTCGATACTGCCGCATCCACTCCCACCGACCTCGATGCAGTGAAGGTCGTCGGCCTGCGTCAGAACGGCTTCACCGTCCCCGACAGCCAGACGGGCCCGTACCGTGGACTGGATATGCTGGACGTGCCGGCCAACGTCAACGTGGTCACGCGCGACCTGCTCGATGCGCAAGGGGCGACGGGACTTTACGACGCGCTGCGCAACGTCGCCGGCGTGGTCCGTCAGCAGCAGAGCGGCGTGGCCTACGACCAGTTGTCGATCCGCGGCATCAACCTGGACAACCGCTCCAGCTATCTGTTCAACGGCGTGCTGCCGTTCGACAACAACGTGCCGATCCCGATGGAGGACAAGGAGCGCGTCGAGGTGCTCAAGGGTGCGGCCGCGCTCTACTACGGGTTCGTCACGCCGGGTGGCGTGGTCAACCTGGTGACCAAGCGCGCGACCGTCGCGCCGGTCACCTCGGTCGCCCTGTCAGGTGACGACCAGGGATCGAGCCAGGTCCATTTGGATTTCGGCCGGCGCTTCGGCGACGATGGCCAGTTCGGCATCCGCGTCAACGCGGTCGACCAGAACATCCATCTGCCGATCGAGGACGACAACGGCTATCGGCGCATGATCAGCGCGGCGCTGGATTGGGACGTCAACAGCAACTTCAGCCTGCACTACGACATGGAGCGCATCCGCGCGCGCATCACCGAACAGGCTGCCATCGTTCCGCCGCCGGCGGTCAACGGGGTGATCACGCTGCCCAGGGTGCCCGATCCCGGTACGCTGCTGTCGATGAAGGGCAAGGACACCCTGTCCGATGCCACCACCCATCTGCTCAGCGGCGAGTATGCGTTGAATGCGCTTTGGACGGCCCACTTCAGCGTGGGCCGGTCGGTGACGCGTCGCGACCGCTGGCTGTGGATCTTCGACAACTACGACATGGATTCCGGTGTTGGCACCGTCTACGGCGCCGACCAGAAGGGACAGGAATATACCAACACCAATGCCAGGGCCAGCATTGACGGCACCTTCCACACGGGCAGCGCGACGCACGATCTCCAGGTTGGTGTCGATGCCAACAAGCTCTACCAGCCCAGCTTCAACACGTACATGTACACCGCGGCGCAGAACATGTACGACCCGGTGACCGTCAGGTCATTGACCCGCTCGCCGACCGGCTCCAAAACCACATTGCGCGATCGCGCATTCTACGAGCAGACCATCCGCGACAGCGGCGTGTACGCGATGGATCGGGTCAGCATCGGCGAGCGCTGGCAGGTCATCGGCGCCCTGCGCCACGCCCGTTACAGCACGCGCCAACTCAATGCCGTCGACTACGACGTCAGCGCCACGACCCCGTCTTTCAGCGTGACCTACAAGCTCTCGCCGAAGGCCTCGATTTATGGCAGCTACGTCGAGGGCCTGGAGTCGGGTGGCACGGCGCCATCCTCGGCGATCAACGCCGGCCAGGCGCTGCCGGCGGCGGTCAGTCGCCAGAAGGAAATCGGTACCCGCTACCGCATGGACAACGGCACACTGCTGTCCGCCTCTGTGTTTCGTCTCGACCAGGCCTCGGCCGACACCGACGACAGCGGGTTGTATGCGCTCAACGGCAAAGCGCGGTACCAGGGCATGGAATTCTCCGTGCAGGGCAATCTGACCGAGAACCTCTCCGCGGTCGTCACCGGGATGCTGTTGGATGCGGAGATCGTGCAGGCCACCACCGCCAGCCTGGAAGGCAATACGCCGAGCAACACCCCCAAGCGCACCGGGACGCTGTTCTTCAACTACCGTGTACCGACGCTCGACGGTCTTTCGCTGAGCGCTGGCGCCTTCACCATGGCGTCGCGGCCGATCGACGACCAGAATCGCGCCAGCATTCCGGGGTACACCACCTATATCGCCGGCGCCGCCTACGCCACGCGCCTGCACGGCGTGCCGACCACGTTCAAGCTCAACGTCGAGAACCTGGGCGACAAGCGCTATTGGAGTGCGGCCGGCAGCGGCCAACTCGCGGTAGGCCTGCCGCGCACCATCAACTTCAGCTCGACCTTCGATTTCTGACCCGCCGAGACCAGACCAATGACAAATCGCATTAACTCGGTTGCCAGGCTCATGCTGCTCGCCATGATGTCCGGCCCGGTTGGCGCTGCGCTTGCAGCCGAGCCGGGATTGGCCGGCAAACGTGTGTTCTACGTGACGCGCCTGAACGAGGTTCCGGGTGCCACCGAGCGGCACCGTCAAATCCAGCAGCAGGGCCTGGCGGCGGACCGGCGCGTCGCGGCGCACCTGGAGTCAATGGGCCTCAAGGTCACCTTCGTCGACCAGACCGTGTCGCCGTCCAAGGCCGCGGGTTTCGACCTGGTGGTCCTCTCTTCGGTGGTGCAGTCGCGCGAAATGGCCGACACCGGTTTCAAGGATGTGCCGGTCCCGCTGCTGACCTGGGAAAACGATCTGATGGACTCGCTGCGCCTGACCGGGCGCCGTAAGGGCGTGGACTACGGCGAAGTCGAGAAGGAACACTACATCCGCGTCATCAATGCACCGCATCCTTTGGCGGGTGGGGTGCCGGCCGGCAAGACCTACGTGTACCCTCGCGACGTGATGATGGGCTGGGGCGTACCGGCGCGCGCCGCCAATGTCATCGCCACCTTGCCGGGCGATCCGGACAAGGCGGTGGTGTTCGGCTACGAGAAGGGGGCCACGATGGACTATGACTTCGTGGCTCCCGCTCGCAGGGCCGCGCTGTTCCTGGACAACGACACGTTCTCCCAACTCAGCCCGGACGGGGTCAAGCTGTTCGACGCGTCCGTGGAGTGGGTGGTCTCAGGACACGGGATTTAGGAGGGAACGGAATACCTCCAGGTGACGGCAGCCGACAGAAGTCGTGCTGGCCGCGGCCATGCCGGCCGGCCCGGAGATCGCCGCGCGGCCATCTGCCGGACCGCCCTGCCCCGCGCGGGCACGAAGAGCGCCAGGCGTTGTGCCGAGTATGGATCGGAACCGGCGGTTGAACTCGGAGATATCCGAAAAGCCCGCATCCAGCGCTATCCGCAGCACGCTCTCGTCGTCGCTGCGCAATCGCCTGGCCGAGCGCCGCAGGCGCAATGCGAGGATGAACCGGTACGGCGTCGTTCCGGTGACCGGGCAGCCCCCCGCCAGGACCGATCGCCAGCATCAGGCTGGACGGCGGTTCTCCGAGCCTGGACTTCGCCAACACGATCCTGACCCGCACGCCGCGGTGATCGAGGACTACCTCGGGTCGCCGGAACGGTTGTTCGAATGGAGCCGGGCCGCCGGCGTCCTGATGCCGGACGAGGCGGTCGCCGCCGCTTCCTCGGCGCGGGAGAGGCAGGGCCTGGTCGGCCAGACCGTTGCGCTGAGGGAGGCGGTGCACACGCTGTTGGCGGCGCGCATCGACGGTGGGAGCGCGCCGCCGCAGGCCATGCAACCACTGGATCATTGGGTGCACGCGGCATGCAGGAACCGGGGGCTTCGATCCGCGGCCGGAGCCGGCCTCGCCTGGAGCACGGTCGCGGTGACGCCTTGGCTGCCGCTCGAGCGCGTGGCGCTTTCGGCGCTGGATGACCTGACCACCATCGCCGCACGATGGAAACCTGCGGCTCCATCGATAAGATGCGGCGCTATCGCCACCGGACTTGAACGCCGATTGCGGCCGAACCACCCATGCCCGCCAACAGGCGGGACCAATCCCGCTCACCACAGGAACATGCAATCTCCATGAAGATCAACACCACGGCTCCGAACGCCTTCGCTCCGCTGTGCCTGGCCCTGGCGGGGCTGGCATCTCCTGCCTCGGCCCAGCAGGCGCCGCCCGCCCGTCCATCGGTCGCCGCGCTGGAGCGGATCATCGAGACGCGGACGCCGGAGACGCGCGTGGCGTCTCCGGACCAGGAGCGCATCACCGCCCGCCGCATCGACATCGTCGACGAGAACGGCGTGATCCGCATGACCCTGTCGGGGCGGACGCCGGCGCCGATCATCGACGGCATTCAGTACCGGCGTGCGTTCGATGTCGCGGGCATGGTGCTTTACGACGAGAACGGCAGCGAGCGCGGCGGCTTCGGCACCGCCGACGTCGAAGGCGGGATGGCGGTGCTGGCGCTGGACCACCCGGCCATGGACGCCGTCGGCTGGCGCGTTTCGCCCGATGGCGAGGTACGGTTCTCGATCAATCAGGCACCGCCCCTGCTGCGCGAACCTGCACTGGACAACCGTCTCGTCCCCGGCGTGGAGGCCCCGACCCGCATCCGCCTGGTCGTGGCCGCGGACGGAACCCCCGCGATCGCGCTGAACGACAAGGCCGACCAGACCCGTCTGCGCCTGACGGTCACCGAGAAAGGTCACGGCGCCATCGAGTTCCTGAACGCCAAGGGCGAGGTGATCCACACCATCGCCCCGGAAGCCGGTCTGCGCTGACCGTCCCGGCGGCCGGCAAGGCCGCCAGGTTCGGCAAGTCGTTGTCGGGACCGAGTCGAGGCCATCCCCTACCCTCCGTGCTCGCCCGGCAGCGAGGGCATGCGACGACGCGATGGGCGCAACCATCCCGGGGGGCGGCGCTTTCACGGGAGTCGTTCCGGTTGCCACGAACGAGGGCGAATCCCGGGCCGGATCCGGCGCGGGTGCGCCGGCCCCGGAACAGGCTGGCGCACCGCTCATGACGGCAAGTCGGCGATCGCTGCCGGCCTCAGAACCGGAAACGCACGCCGAGCGAGTACAGCGTCTCCAGATACTTGACCTGGCGCGTGTAGCTGTCGCCCTCGACGTTGTAGGTGCGCGAGTTGGTGATCGGGTCGCCCAGGATGTTGCTCACGTCGAAGGCGAACGTCAGCGACGGGATCGGGGTGTAGTTGAGCGACAGGTCGAGCGTGCCGCGGTCGTCCTGCACCAGCGGCATGAACGGTCCGGGTGCGCCGAGCGCGGGGTCGTAGACCTGCGAGTACTCCTGCACCCATTTCGAGCGCCAGTTGTAGGCCAGGCGTGCGGAGAACACCGGCTTCTCGTACATCAGCACCAGGTTGTAGGAATTCTTCGACACGCCGGGCACGCGCGGCTTGCCGGGAATCGACGCGGCCACGGTCGGCCCCTGCTCCGCGCCGGCGTCGACATAGGTGTAGTTGGCCTGCACGCCGAAGGCATGCGCCCATTCCGGCAACGCGTCGAAGTCCAGGAAGCTGGTGAAGGCCGCCTCCACGCCCTGCAGCCTGCCCTCCCCTCCGTTCTCGGGGCGGGTCAACCGCAGCGAGCCGTACAGCGGATCCGGCTGATCGGTGGTGACGTTGGCGATGAAGCCCTGCACGTCGCGCCGGAACAGGGCCAGGGTGGCCGAGCCGGACGGCGAGAAGTAGTACTCGAACGACAGGTCGTAGTTCTTCGACTCCAGCGGGCTCAGCGCCGGGTTGCCGCCGGTTGCGCTGCGGAAGCAGTTGCTGCCGTTCGGATCGGTGTTGCACGCGCCTTCCGGCGGGTTGATCACCGTCGACGGGTTGAGCTGGTCGAAATTCGGCCGGGTACGGGTCTTGGTGGCCGCGGCGCGGATCTGGAAGGTGTCGGTGAGGCGGAACCTCACGCTCGCGTTGGGCAGGTAGTCGGTGTAGCGGCTGCGGCTGGTGATCGGCGTGAACGTGCTGGTCTCCACGTCGCGCGAGGTGCCGGTCACCTGCGTTTCGGTCCGCACCGCGCGCATGCCCAGCGCTCCGTCGATCGGGACGGCGGTATCGAAGGCATACTTGACCTGCGCGTAGGCGGTGGAGGCCTTCTCGTTGGCGGTGAAGGTCTCCAGGTCGCTGTACGCCGGATCGCCGGGGGCATCGAAGTCGGTGTTGTCGGCCGGCAGCAGCGAATCGGTCAGCTGGCGCAGCGCATCGGCGTTGCGGCGGATGCTGTCGCGGGTCGGGCTGAGCCAGCTGCGCGGCGGTGCATGGCGCGATCCCTCGAATCCGCCGCCGGTGGTGCCCAGGCCCACCGGAAGGTCGAGGTAGGTCAGGCCGGCATCCTCCACGTAGCCGTAGCGCTGGCCGTTATGACGCTCGGCATCGCGGTCGGTATAGCGCAGGCCCGCCTGGTAGCGGGTGATCGGGCCGCTCTCCGGAGTGAACTCGAAATCCGTGCGCGCCTGCACGTCGTTGCCGGAGGCTTCGTAGTTGCGGTCGAACAGGCCGCGGAAGAGGTAGTTCTGCGGATCGTACAGATCGAAATCGCGGAAACCGTACGTGGGCCCGCCATCGCCCGGCGTGTTGAACGCGACGTCGCGCACCGGCGTCGAGGCGAATGCCCAGTCGATGTTGTTCTGGCGCAGCTCGTACGTGGTGTCGGTCGCGGCCAGGTCGGCCGACCAGCGCACGCCCTCGTTGCGGTACACCGCGCCGAGGCCGACCTGGTAGGTATCGGTCTTGGCGTTGGTGGCGGCCTGGTATCCCTCCGGGCGCAGGCCGCCGGTCGCGGTGAAGCCTTGTGCCTGCGGCGCCTGCGCTCCCGGGGTCACGGTCACGTCGGAGAATTGGGTATCGGCCGCGTACAGCGGCACGAACATGTAGCTGTCGTGGTCGCGGCTGCGGAACCCCTGATAGAGGAAGTCGGCGTTGATTTCCCAGTTCTCGTTCGGCCGCCACTGGAAGGCGGCATTGAGCGACGGGCGGGTCCGCATGCCCTGGCCGTAGAACGTGCCGACGCCGTCGGGATAGCGGAAGCCGGGCTGGTCGGTCTGGTCCGCCTGCGCCACGCCCATCACCAGCGAGTTCTCGCGCGTGGAATCCAGGAAGCGGAGCCGGTTCCACGCCGCATTGACCAGGAAGCCCATCTCGCCCGCCCCGCTGTCCCAGCGATCGCTGAACAGGAAGTTGCCGTTGAGGTCGCCCTTGTCGGCCTGGTCCATGTAGACGTAGTTGGCCGAGCCGGACAGTTCGCGCCCCTCGAAGTCGAACGGCCGCCGCGAACGCACGTTGATCAGCCCGGCGATACCGCCTTCGATCATCTCCGCGGTGCCGGACTTGTAGACGTCCAGCCCGGCCACGCCGCCGGCCGGGAAATCCTGCAGCGCCACGCTGCGGTTCTCGGCCGTGAATATCTCGCGGCCGTTGTAGGTCGTGGTCAGGTTGGGCAGGCCACGCACCTGCACGTCCGCCGCCTCGCCGGCCGCGCGCGTCACCTGCACGCCGGTCACGCGCGCCAGCGATGCCGACGCGGTGATGTCCGGCAATTTGCCCAGGTCCTCGGCCACGATCGAGTCGACGATC